>CAZLRN010000161.1:0-4541 GCA_964561715.1 uncultured Spirochaetales bacterium | reverse complement strand
TTTCAGGATCACGGAATTGATCGGCTTGGTTAAATGATCCTCTGCTCCCAGCTCGATGCACCTGGCGACACTCTCGTCTTGATCAACCGCAGAAACAACGACGACTGGAATGTGCCTCAGAGCATTATCAGCCTTGAGCTGCTCCAATACCTGATACCCGTCCATCACCGGCATGATAATGTCCAGAAGGATCAGATCCGGGCTTTCCTGTTTGACCCTCTCCAGCGCCTCGACGCCGTTGGAGGCTTCGATCACCAGATAACCTTCGCTACCCAGCCGATCAGACAGAATCCTTACATTCTTGGGAATGTCATCGACCACGAGAATTTTGGATGGTTCGAGCATGCCGTTTCCCGCCTATTCCCACGCCCGCCTTCAGGCGTGGTTTTAGTTCAGATACTTCTCCACCTTGGCCAGGAGCACCGAGGGACGAAATGGCTTGGTTATGTAATCATCACACCCCGCCTCATAGGCCTTCTGATCATCTCCGCTAAGTGCATAAGAGGTGACAGCGATTATTGGAATATGTCTTAGCTCAGGATTCGATTTGATCGCTTCGGCGGCGTCATAGCCGGATATCTTGGGAAGCTGTATATCCATGAGAATGAGATCGGGCTTCTCTCGCTCTGCCATCTCCACAGCCTCTTCACCGTTCATCGCTTCGATGACTGTATAGCCCTTTTTGCCAAACAGATCACGAATAATCCTTCTGTTGGCCGCATTATCTTCAGCGCTGAGAATAACCTTAAGTCCCATCAGCACCTCCTTATCGGAAGGGTAAACCAGAACGTAGATCCCACTCCAACTTTCGACTCCACCCAAATCGATCCGCCATGCATTTCTACAAACCTTTTCGCTATGGCCAAACCCAAACCGGAGCCTGGGATGTCCCGGGTAATCGAGCTATCCGCCTGTTGGAACTCACTGAAGATGTTCTCCAACGCGCTCTCCGGAATTCCGACTCCCGTATCTGCCACCCAGAAGAGCAGACTCTCTCCCTCAGCCCGTGCGCCGATCTTGACTGCACCCTCTTTAGTAAACTTGATGGCATTACCCACCAGGTTGTATAAAACCTGAGTGATGCGTTGGAGATCGAAGCGGCAGAGAGGCAGCTCCTCGCCTATTTCTGCGATCAACTCCAGCCCCTTTTCCTTTGCTAAGGAAGTCATACGGCCTAACACCGTTTCGACACAATCTTCAGCCGCATTCTCCGAAAGGTGTAACTCCATCCGCCCCGCTTCTATCTTTGAGATATCGAGCACATCATTGATCAATCCAAGCAGGTATTCACCGCTTTTTTGAATTTCCCCGACCACCTCGCGTATCTCGGTGGGAACTTCCCCATAGACCCCATCGACTATCATTTCTGAAAAACCGATGACAGAGTTCATAGGGGTTCGTAGCTCGTGGCTCATATTGGCCAAAAAATCACTCTTGGCACGATTGGCTTCCTCTGCCGCTTCCCGCGCCTTTTCCAGCTCCTGATTTGTTCTTTCGATTTCCTCATGTAGGATCTGGAACAGGTTTGCATTTCTATCCCATCTCGCTTCCAATAATTTTCTGTCTCTGTTTATCCTTTCTAATTTATGGCGTAGTATCCGGTTATCTTTCTGCAATTTTTTGATTATATCGTCATCAGACATCATTCTATTCTAATCCTATTACTAGGTTGAAAAATGTCGTATTATGAAATCTGGCAGGTTTGCCTCTCCTAAGAGGCCCAATTTCCCCATAGGTATAAAAACCGGCAACAGGCAAGTCAGCGAAATTGCTCTTAAAAGCATGGTACTCCTCTTCCACTCGTGTTCCTAATATTCGCTTACGCCCTGCACATGAGAAACAAAGTGCAGCCGATGGCTGTGAACCAGGATATTCTGTTACCGACGAATTGATAGAAGTTTCTGCTGCTTCTACGATTTTATCTCTTGTTGAATGTGTTATTTGAACTGTGGAACCATCCGGAACATTTCCTACCAAAGTAAGGCTTCCCGTTTCTCTATCCATACTAATTGGAGACCGTAAATAAAAGCTCTCAGTATCTTCTTCGAAAACAGCCAGCGGATAGTCGGCCACGGGTCCTTCATCACCTATTCCAGTATTTTCTCCAAGAAGGTGTTTATAGAAAACTAGAGCCTTATCCTCACCAATTTCATAAACTACATTATTATCTGACTTCGTTACTTTTGCTTTTTTTCCTATTGGCATCCATCCGGTATCTACTCCAAAGGAATACAACAGGGGACCGGAGGTTAAAAGAAATGGAGCAGCATCCGTAAATACTCTGTCATTATAGAACTGGTAAGTGCACTTCATCCGCCATTGATCACCTGCAGTACCACCAAATATCGGAAAGTTTTCTCCCAAACTCAGCCGTAATCCTTCAACAATACTATCACCGCTTGCAGTCAGGCCACTTGGAGTCGTGATACATAGTGTGGGATCCTCATCAAGTTTCGATTTTGCTGAATCTACTGCTTTTTTTATAGTGACTTCCGCTCCTTTTGAAATTCCATCGGCTATTCCTGTCTTAAAGCGCAATTTATCTGAACAAAAAAGCATCAGGACGACAGAATCATCTGCATATCCATGCACAGAGGACAGTTCTCCGTCAGTGGTGCAGCCGAGGAGCTCTATTCCCGGATAAACTTCATTTATCCTGTTGAGAATCAATCCAAAATTATGATCAATGCCCGCGAAGAGTATTCCCGCCTGGGGCTTCAAATCACCAAGTTTCTCATGGCATTGCTTAAACACCTCTTCCAAGGCGTCCGTAGAATCGATCTCAAGGCTCTGAGCTACTGCAACTTTTAACATTTTTCACTCCCTTCCGGTTCGTTATGCCTAAAGTTCTCTATACTTCGGCTTCAGGCATTTTCCCGGTATTCTTTTTGGTTAATTAATATTCACATGGCGTTACTCTGATCCTATTAATAATGTATAAAATGTATCATTGTGCAATTTGGCAGGTTTATCCTTGTTAAGAAGCCCTATTTCGCCGTAAGTATAAAATCCTGCTACTGGAAGATCAGGATAACTGCTTTTCAGAAGCATGTACTCTTCTTCAACCCTTGTTCCTAATACTTGTTTACGACACGTACACGAAAAACAAAGAGCAATCGATGGTTTCGAACCGGGATATTCAGCTACTGCTGAGCTAACCGACGCCTTTGCTGCTTCGATGATCCTGTCTCTGGTTGAATGTGTTAACTGAACTGTAGCGCCTTCGGGAATTGGCCCTGTATAAGTTATACTTCCTTTCTCTGCATCAGTAGCCAGGGAAGATCGCAAACAAAAGCTTTCCCCATCATCTTCAAAAATAGCCAGTGGAAATTCGCTAATTGGAGTGAATGCAATCTCTCCAAGGTAATGTCTAACAAAATCCATAGCAGATTGGTCACCAATTCTAGAAATGACATTGTGATCTGATCGAGTCACTTTTGCTTTTTGCCCGATTGGCATCCACCCGCTTTCAACTCCAAAAGAATACAACAGGGGACCGGAGATTAAAATAAATGGAACTGCATCTGTAAATACATTTTTATTGCAAAATTGATAGGTTCCCTCAAATCTAAATTGGTCTCCGGCAAGACCTCCAAAAATCGGAATAGCTTCTCCCAGAGCCCTCCGCACCGCTTCAATAATATCTTCACCGGTGATAACTCCGGGGTAGCCGGTTGGAGTGACTATGCATATTTTAGGTTCTTGATCCAGATGCGATTTAGCTGTTTCAACTGCCTTGATGAGATCGGTTACAGAATCCTTGGTAACCTTGTCAGCCACGCTGGCTTTAAAGCTCAATCTTTCGGAGCAGAAAAGTGTCAGGACGATGGAATCATCTGAAAATCCATGAACTGATGATATTTCACCATCAGTCGTACACCCGATGAGCTGTATTGCAGGATACGCTTCATCGATCTTTTTGAGAATAAGCTCAAAATTATGGTCAATGCCGGCAAAAAGCATTCCTGCCTGGGGATTTAGCTCTCCTAGCTTCACACGGCTTTGTTCAAGCACTTCTTCTGCCGCATCCTGAGAGTCGAGCTCTAAGCTATGGGCTATCGTAGTTTTTAACATGTTAAAACTCCTTATCCTGTTTAATGCTATTAAAAGTCATACCTCCACACAAATGGCTTTAGTTCAGATACTTCTCCACCTTGGCCAACAGCACCGAGGGACGAAATGGCTTGGTTATGTAATCATCGCACCCCGCCTCATAGGCCTTCTGATCGTCTCCGCTGAGCGCATAAGAAGTAACTGCGATTATCGGTATATGTTTTAACTCAGGATTCGATTTGATCGCTTCGGCAGCCTCATAGCCGGATATCTTGGGAAGCTGTATATCCATTAGAATGAGATCGGGTTTCTCTCGCTCTGCCATCTCCACCGCCTCTTCGCCATCTAATGCTTCGATGATTCGGTAGCCCTTTTTGCCAAACAGATCACGAATAATCCTTCTGTTGGCGGCGTTGTCCTCAGCACTCAGGATAACTTTTTGTCCCATCAATTTCTCCTTAACGGAAGGGTAAACCAAAATGTAGATC
>CAZLRN010000160.1:0-9363 GCA_964561715.1 uncultured Spirochaetales bacterium | reverse complement strand
GTTTGATACGATATGGATGTTCTTCTGTAAAGCCTGAGCGGAGAAGAGCTCGAGGTTGTAAGCAATAACGTCTTCGAGTTTGATTTCCGTTTTCGAATATCAAGCCTCTTCCTCGGATTTCATATCTCTTGCCCCTCTCTTCGACCCGACTCTTGATGCTTGTGATCAGATAGGCCGACGGAACGAGAGTTGAGCACAGTCCCGCCGCTCGGATAAAGATCGAATTGCAGTAGCTCCCGGGATCAAAGCTGGCAGCGTTAAAGGAAAAGTGGGGGATGGCGTGAAAGTGCTCCGCCAGGAGGGTGATGATGAACAACGCCAGAAGACCTGTAATGCAAACAAAAACCTTGCCATGGGGGAAGAGAAAAGAGGTTAGCATTATGCGAAACACAAAAAATAGCAGAAGGGGTTCTCGAGAAAACCCGTAAAATAGATCAGGAAGAATAGCAGAACGTAATCACAGCAGACCTGAACGTTGAACAGGATGCTCATCTCTCTTCTGGATAGGTTTTACACTTTGATGTTGTAGTTATAGATAGTGAATGCCAGATTGATCAGAAAGAGAAGCCCATCAAGAGGCAACAGAATGTGGTAGGAAAACTGAAAATTGAGACTGTTCTTTACCAGAAGCAACGTGCCGAATACGCAGAGGCAGGCGATCCAGCGAAGGGTAATAAACCATCCGATGACTCTGTTGAGATCTGCGTGTTCCGATGAGCTGATCTTTAGAAACGTCTGAACCTAGTTACCCAGGTCGTCGCTGTTGAGCAGATTCTTGATTTCTGAGATCTGGTTGACCTTGAAAGTAACGAGAGAATCTAAAAGCTCTTTTTGGCTTCGGATGATCAAGTTGTTGTTTATGGCTGCGTAGAACTTTTGCAGATGCTCTTCGCACTCCAAGATGTGGTTTATTATTTCTTTGGGCGTCGAATCTCTGGTTATATTGTGCTTAGGAAGGATAGCCTCTTCCTTGCAATCCAGCGCAGATCGGGCTCGACGCACTCGCTGCCCCGCCCGGCATTTATTGACACCACGGCGGTTTCAAGATACCATGCTACGCAAGATTCTGTTGATCGCCGAGCAAATCCGCCTAACCCGATCAGGCACGGCGCTTTTGCCGTTGGGGTATAGCTGGCAATGGATAGCCCTTCCCCTTTGGAAAGGCGAGAAAGTAACCCTTCGACAGCTTTACCAGCCCTCTGCGGAGTTTCGCCTCCCTGACGCCAGGGGAGTGAAGCGGATCGGTGGGACGATGGCATATACCGGGCGAGAGAATCAAGGTAGGGAGACTGAGCTATGTTGCATCCGGATAGGGCACTGGAGATCGTCCTGGAGGAGAAATTTGAGAGAAGAACGGAACAGGTAGCGATCGGGAAGGCTCTGGGAAGGGTGCTTGCCGAACAGATAGTCTCGACCCTCGAATCTCCGCCCTTTGCCAAATCGGTCATGGACGGATACGCCGTTTGCCGAGGCGACAGCTCGACGCGGTTTCAGCTCATTGAGACGATCCGGGCGGGAACCGTACCCACAAAGGCCGTTCGACCGGGTCAATGTTCAAAGATCATGACCGGAGCCATGATGCCCGAGGGCGCGGGGAGGGTGATTCGGGTCGAGTATGCTGAGGAGAAGGACGGGGAGGTCCTCCAGATTCAACCCGAGCCGACCGAAAACGTGATTCACCGCGGGGAGAATTTGAAGAAAAGAGACCCGGTGCTTTCGCCACGGATTCTTCGCCCCCAGGATATCGGGGTTCTCGCCTCTCTGGGGCTCGATACGGTGTCCGTTGCTGTCAGACCTCTCGTGGGAGTCGTCAACACGGGTTCTGAGCTGAGGAAGCCAGGCGAAGAGCTGAGGGGGGGTGAGATTTACGACAGCAACGGTCCCCAGCTATGCGCCCAGGTCGAGTCAGCCGGAGCTCGATACAGACGCTACGGCATCGTCAAGGATGAACCGGGGGAGCTCAGAGCCGCGATTGCCGAGGCCTTGAGAGACTGCGACGTACTGCTGGTCACAGGGGGGGTCTCAATGGGCGACTATGATTACGTTCCCCGAACGCTGGAGGAAGAGGGTGTGCTTACCCGCTTCCATAAGATTGCTGTAAAACCGGGTAAACCAACTTTCTTCGGACGAAGGGGTGGGAGCTTCGTTTTCGGGCTTCCGGGCAACCCGGTTTCCACCTTTGTCATCTTCGAGGTATTTGTCAAGCCTCTGCTGTTCCGGCTGATGGGAATAGACTATTATCCACCTCACAGGAAGGGGAATCTGGCCAGCGAGATAAGGCGGCGCGATACGGAACGCGTGGAGTATCTGCCGGTACGGATGGAGGATGATGAAATTCATCCAATCAGGTATCACGGTTCAGCGCATCTGGACGCCCTGAGCCAAACCGACGGCCTGGTCCGCATCGAACAGGGGATCGAGCTGATCGATCGGGGAGCGGAAATCGATGTTAGACAGATTTGATAGGTGGAGAGACAACAGATGAGAGTGACTGTTATCACGATCTCTGATCGTGCCCATGCGGGGATTTACGAGGACCTCTCAGGCCCCGAGATCGAGAGAATCATCACAGAGAACCTTCCCCAAGCCGAAATCAGACGGGAGGTCGTGCCTGACAGCAAGAGCGCCCTTCGGGATGCGCTGGACAGGAACACCGGATCGGACTATATCCTGACAACCGGGGGAACCGGTATCTCGCCGAGGGATATCACCCCCGAGGTAACAGAGGCATTCTGCGAGCGCAGCCTGCCGGGCATCTCGGAAACTCTGAGAGCCGAATCGTACAGAGAGACGAAAAACGCGATGTTTTCCAGAGGGTACGCGGGAGTGAAGGGGAAGACAATCATCGTGAACTTTCCCGGATCGGTAAAGGCGGTCAGAACCTGCACAGCCCTGATGATCCCCGTAATGGAGCACGGACTCAAGATGCTAAGGGGTGAAGGGCACTGATCACACCCTCCTCTGATTCCGTTTCGATTCTATCCAGGTGATCGTTCCCCTCAGCCCTCACCGAGCTTGAATATCTTGAGCAGGAATGCCTCGGAGATCGTGTTGGCAAACAAAACTTTGCCTTCGATGGAGTGATCCAATGCCCCAAAGGGCCGTTCAGGATCAGGATAATCGGATTGCAGAGAGCAAAACCAATCGAGGCAATCAGAGCCCCCAATGAGGGAAACAATCAGCCTTTTCTGCAGCTCTCTGACGTGCTCTATCAGGGTCATAGGGCGGTCATTGGTTTTGCCCACTCCTACACAGTATGCCAGGGGAGAAGGGCCTACAAGCCTTCGCCCGATTAAGATTGGGCAGTCTGCAAAGCGCGGCAGGGAGATTTGAATATACGTAGAGGAAGGGTTCCGAATAAAAAAAGAGCCCGGGCTTTTCGGCCCGGACTCCGAGTAACTCTTCGCGTTGCCGTGTGACTAAGGTCTCTGAGACTAAGGTCTCTGAGACTAAGGTCTCATAGAGTCATCGAGACTCGGATCCAGCACCTTCAGTGAGTCGTAGAGGATCTGAATGGTGTAGGTGGGGTTGTGCACACCCTTGCTCCGGTCTTCCAGGATTATCTTGTAGTTGTAGAGAGCAGCCATCTCCTGGATGGTCCAGCTTCCGGTTTTGGAAGAGGCCCAGCTCCCGTCTGCGGCATACATCGGCGGATTGAGCCTCTGCAGGTATCCGGTCCCGTCCTCATTCACAAAAGCCTCCAGCAATCCCTCGACCTCGGCCTGCAATGGTTCAACGGCGCCATCGTGGTCAAAGTCCTTCTTGGCCTTGATATCGAAGATCTCTCTGCCCCTGACCTGCTTGACATCCTTATGGCACGACACACATGCGGAGATATTCAATTTCCCGGCTTCATGGACCTCGCCTTCGATATTAAAGCTGTGACCGCCAACCTCGGGGCTGTTACTGTATCTGTCCTCGGGCAGCGCCATATGGCAGGATGCACAGCCGTCTTTCACGACCAGCTTGTGTGGTGAGCTGGAGTACGAATTTGCGGGGTTCTCGAAGGCGTTGGTGCCGTTGACAACGTCAGACTGCGGCCCGTGGTGGGCTCCCCAGTGGCTGCTGACTTCCGATGCGTCCATGGCCGTTACAAACTCTTTAGCAGCTTGCCGGGCCTGGTGGCAGTTGGCGCAGAGGTTTCCATCGCCAAGGTTGAAGGTCGAGCCATCGATAAGCTTCACCGGTGTGTTTGTCCTTACCGAGAAATCTCCCCTCGAGTGCGGCGCGTGGCAGGTGAAACAGCCGGGCTGTGACGGATTGGCCACATACTCCCCAACCTTTCCCGTTTCGACGAATTCGATGAATCCCTCGTTGGTGTGGCACTTTTGACATCCGGCTCCGTTAGCGTACCATGAGTTGTCGTTGTTCTTGTGGCCAGAAGTGTCATAGGCGAGTCGTACTCCTAACAATGGGTATTTGGGATTTTCGCCGTGACAGTCGGCACAAGCCTTTGGGAACAGCATCTCCATCTCTACTTCTCTCTCCCCGGATGCAAAGACGACAGTGGGTACAATCAAGAGAAAGATCAGCAGGCACAGGACGCTCGTAGCTTTTAATGACATTTTGCCCTCCTCTAATAAAACCTATTCTATTTCTTGTCCTGCAGTTGCCCCCGGCAAACCCCGCATACGCACCCTCCTGTCCGAGCGAATATCCCAGTAATCTGCTAGGGTATGTTATTCTATCACCTGTCGCCGGAACTTGTCAAATTTTTTCTTTGCTTTTATCATCTTTTTTCTGCGCCCTGTTCACCCTCGAGTCCGTATTGTAAAAGCTTTGACAAATGAGATTTGATCATTTAAAATAGCCATACGCGGAGGAGAGGAAGAATGTGGGCTAAGCTGAAAGAAGTGTTCAATCCGAAGCAGCATCCTGTGCGCTTCACTTTTCTGGTTATCGTTTTATTTTTTGTGGCGTTTTCTGCTTTGGGCGTCGCATCGATTCAGGTGTGGCAGTACTCCAACAGCAGCGCCTTCTGCGCCAATGTGTGCCACGACGTTCATCCCGAGGAGCCGGCGGCATACGAGGATTCCTATCACGCTCAGATAAGGTGTGTTGAATGTCATATGGGTCGCGTTGGTACGCTAAGAAGCATCTTCATAAAGGCGGGGCATCTTAAACATGTCCCCGCTGTGATCTTCCACGCCTACCATCGGCCTCTGCTCGCTGAATCCTTTCGCTCGTCCAGCAAATCTTGCGAGCTGTGCCACACGCCTACCGTTCCGCACGGCGACGATGTCAAACAGGTCATTCGCTACCAGCCGGATGAAACCAACTCGGAGAAACGTACCTATCTCATTCTAAAGAGCGGCGGGAGTGATCCGATGAAAGGTTTGGAGAGCGGAGCACACTGGCATATCCTCAATCCGGTTGAATATATAGCAGAGGATGAGGCGAAACAGGAGATCCGCTGGGTGCGGGCCACGTACTCGGGAGGTGAAGTCGTCGAGTACAATGACGTTGAAAATCCCCTTTCCGCAGAGGATATCAAGAATGAGGAAATCCACCATGTCGAATGTATGGACTGTCACAATAGAATGGGCCATCCCTTTCTTTTTCCGGAGAAGGCGGTTGATGATGCCCTGGCTTCCGGACGCCTGAGCCGGGAGCTGCCCTTCATCAAAAAGGAGATGTTTGCGCTTCTGGGTGGCGAGTACGACACCCAGGAAGAGGCTCTGGCAGCGGTGGACTCCTTCAAATCGGAATACACATCACGGTATCCCGCTGCATCGAGTCAAACGGAGGCTCTCGATCAGGCCGACAGGTTGGCCAGGGAGCTTATCGTTCAACTTGTTTTCAAAAATCCCGGCATCACGTGGGAATCCTTTCCCGATAATCGAGGCCATAAGCAGTTTCCGGGCTGTTTCCGCTGCCATGACGGAAATCACGTAAGCGCCGACGGTAGAGCGATACGCCTCAACTGTGATACCTGTCACAATGTTCCCATTACGGTAAGCGGAGACGACCCACCTCCCAAGATGTCGATCACAAAACCCGAGCAGCCGGAGTTTCACTCCACGAGCGATTTTCTCTTCAAGCACCGTATTCTGGCCAACGAATCCTGTTCCGCCTGTCATGGGGAAATCTCCTTTGGCAGGGATGACACAGGATTCTGCGGAACCTCGGTCTGCCACGGAGAATCATGGCCTCGAGTCGATCTGGACAGGGATTTCGAGCATCCCCTGGCGCTGGTTGGAAAACACGGGGAGACTCTGTGTTTCACCTGTCACAGGGGAATCGAGAGCCCCGCCTCCGATTGTATGAGCTGTCACAGCCCTCCGGCCTATCATTTCAGAGATGACTGTTCCAAATGTCATGAACCCATTGGATGGAAGCAGTCTGCGGCGTCGATTGTCGCCGGGGCAAAGAAGATTCCCCATTCCGTCAAAGGAATGGAGAGCTGCCTGATGTGTCACGATCCCGGCGGTCAGATCAAGCCGGCGCCGGCGAATCACCGAAAGTACGGCGGCAATCAGTGTGTCATCTGCCACCGGTCGTCAGGGACGGTGTAACTCTGAAGAGGGCTCCGTAAGCGGCACTGGGCCTGCAGCGTTTGAGATCCGGCAATCTCATAACTGCACCTGGAGGGTGGTATAGCGGAACTTGTCTTCCTCCTCTAAATCCATCACAAATGCATTGAACCGGTACGTTACCTTGTAAGATTTCGGGGGCTGTGATTTAATTTGCATCTCACCCCTTATTGGAGGGATCTCAGTATGGAACTTCGAGAAGATCAAATCGATCTCAAACCTGCAGAAGAAATTCTGACACAGGCTAATGAAGCTGCCGTCGAGATATCTCAAGGCATTTCCAACTTACTCATACCCATTCTCCAGAAAATTCAGGGCACCTACGGATACCTGCCTGTTCCCGTTTTGGACTGGATAAGCGAACAAACGGGTATTCCGACAAGCCGCATCTATGGGGTGATAAGCTTTTACGCCCAGTTCTATCTCGAACCCCACGGGAAGTACACCGTTCGATGTTGCAGAGGAACCGCATGCCACGTTCGAGGCGGCAAAAAGGTCCTGAGCGCGGTCCAGAGAAACCTTGGATTAGAAGACGGCGAGACCTCTGACGATATGCTGTTCTCTTTCGAAGCGGTCGCTTGTTTCGGCGCTTGCGCCTTGTCTCCTGTGATGCTCATAAACAACACATACTACGGAAAGGTGACTCCCCTCCGTGCTGAGCAGATCCTTGAACAAATCCGAGAAGAGGAACGCTGATGGCTCGACTACGATCTATCGCCGATTTTCAGAAGAGAATTCGGAATCTCAAGGGGAAATCCGATTCTAAGGAAAAGACGATCACTATATGTGGAGGAACAGGCTGTGCGGCCTTCGGGTATGCAAGGGTAAAGGCAGCCTTCGAAAAAGGCCTCGAAGCGCGGGGATTGACGGAAAAGATAGGCCTGAAAGTGACCGGGTGTCCCGGTTTTTGCGAGAAGGGTCCCGTTGTCGTCATACTGCCCTCCAAGGTGTTCTACTCCAGTGTGCAGGAGCAGGACGTTGCCAGGATCATAGATGAAACTGTAGTAGGTGACAGGGCTGTCGAAGAGTTACTTTACGTGGATCCGGCCACCCAGGAGCGAATCACCTACGATTACGATGTTCCTTTCTATGCAAAGCAGAAAAGGCTCGTTTTCAGGCTCAACGGTATTCTGGATCCTATAGACATTGAGGACTACTTTGTACACGACGGCTATGCAGCAGCAGCGAAAGCGCTTTCCCAGATGACTCCGGACCAGGTGATAGATGAGATTCGAGAGTCCGGATTGCGTGGAAGAGGCGGGGCCGGATTCCCGACGGGAGTCAAATGGGGCTTCTGCAGAAAGAGTCCCGGACTAGAGAAGTATCTCATATGCAACGCAGACGAGGGCGATCCCGGAGCCTTTATGGATAGAGGTGTCCTCGAGGGCACTCCCCATGCCGTGATAGAGGGTATGATTATAGCAGCCTATGCTATTGGCGCACAACTCGGAATAATTTACGTTCGCGCCGAATATCCACTGGCTGTGAAAAATACGCAGATTGCTCTGCAACAGGCGAGGGAGGCAGGCCTGCTCGGGCAGAGGATATTAGGCGTTCAGTTTGACTTCGACATAGAGATACGCGAAGGTGCAGGCGCATTCGTCTGCGGAGAGGAAACCGCCCTTATCGCTTCTCTGGAGGGCAAGCGGGGCATGCCGCGCCCCAGACCGCCCTTTCCGGCCCAGAGCGGCTACTTGGGAAAGCCTACGAACATCAACAACGTTGAAACCCTGGCAAACGTACCGCTCATCATTCTTAAGGGCAAGGACTGGTATCGCACTATCGGTACCGAAACGAGCAAGGGGACCAAGATCTTTGCGCTGGCAGGCAAAGTAAACAACACGGGACTCGTCGAGGTCCCGATGGGAACACCCCTCCGAACAATCGTAGATGATATCGGCGGCGGTATCCCCAAGAACAGGCGATTCAAGGCGGTCCAGATGGGAGGTCCATCTGGGGGATGCATCCCAGCCCGATATCTCGATCTGCCGGTTGACTACGAGTCCGTTGAAGAGGTCGGCGCGATTATGGGATCCGGTGGCCTCATCGTGATGGACGAAAATACCTGTATTGTCGATATCGCCCGCTTTTTTCTGGAATTTGTCCAGAAGGAGTCCTGCGGCAAGTGCGTGCCCTGTCGCGTGGGAACCCGTCACATGCTCGATATATTGGTACGGATCTGCAACGGAGAGGGCCGTGAAGGCGACATCGAGGCTCTCGAGCGGCTGGGGAAGTCGATCAAGGCGACGGCACTCTGCGGTCTCGGTCAGACCGCTCCGAATCCCGTTCTTTCGACGATCAGACACTTCCGTGAGGAATACGAGGAGCACATCCGCCAGAAATGGTGCCGTGCCTCCGTATGCGACACGATGGTCGAGGCGCCATGCTCCCACGCCTGTCCCGCTGGAATAAACGTACCTGAGTACGTGTCCCTGGTCTATGAAAACAAGCTGGACGATGCGGTAGACATAATCCGGAGGCGGAACCCGTTCATCTCCGTATGCGGGCGCGTCTGCGATGCGCCCTGCGAACGGCGGTGCAGGCGATCGGATGTGGACGATCCGATCGCGATCAGGGCGCTGAAGCGTTACGCTGCGGATAACGCGGATAATCTTTCTCAACCCCTTTTGCCGCCGGCTAAGGGGGAAAAAGAAGTGGCAATCGTGGGAAGCGGCCCGGCCGGATTGAGCTGTGCCTATTTCCTCGCACTTATGGGAAGGCCGTCGGTCGTCTTCGAGAGACTGCCGGTTGCTGGCGGAATGCTAGCCGTGGGTATTCCGTAGTAACGCCGTCACAAAATCGATCTTCAGATAGAGATCGATTATATCAT
>CAZLRN010000159.1:0-9368 GCA_964561715.1 uncultured Spirochaetales bacterium | reverse complement strand
TTTCGCGCTGCGATCTGCTGCGCTTCCGCGCGCTTCTCGATTCCCAGCTTCGCCGACAATCCGGCTACGTTCAATTCGACTGGTTGGCTACCTCCGTCGACGGCATCCTGGAGTAACTTCAAAGTCCATCCAGAGGGAGCGACAAGAGCCTCTCCGATTTCCTGTGAAATATGGAGAGCCAGTAAAGATTCCACCGTGGTTGTACCTCTGGGTTTGCTGGGACCCGCGGCTTCGAGACGCATCTCGCCGAAGAGCCTAAAGTCGTCTACTCCTGCGGGCTCCTTGGCCCCGATAAAATTTGGATCGGTCACAAGGATCATTCCCACGGCTCCATGGCGCACCGCATTCCGTGCTTTTGTTAAAAAGTACGCGTGGCTGGAATACTCGGATCCGTAAAAGGGACTTTCCGGGTCTTTCTTGCCCGGTTCATGTCTCAGAAGAAAAACGATCTTTCCCGACACGTCGAGGCCTTCATAATCGTCATAGTTGTGCTCCGAAGCCGTGATACCGTAGCCGGCAAAGACGACCTCGGCTTCGACCCGGCCCGTGTCAGTGAAAAAGAAAGGCTTGAAGTCGATGCCGGGACGGGCTCTATGCACGGTTCCGTCCACCTGCGCTTCGAGATAGGTCTCCTCCGGATCGTATCCATACTCGAACAGATCAAAGTCGAGGAAAAGATCATCCTCCCCGGGGAGAGGACTTAGCCCGAAATCCTCGAATTGCTCGGCAATGTACTCCTCGGCCATGCGGGTTCCCGCCTCGCCGGTCATCCTTCCGGCCAGCTCATCGGAGGCGAGGTAGTAAACGTGATCCTTGAGCTCCTTCGAGGTAATACTTCGAATGCCCCGGCCCTCACAACCGACAACCAGTGGGATAAGAAGAAGAAACGAAAGGAGATAGGAACTGCCGCGCCCGGATAAATACCCAGTTTTTCTCATCTTATGGACCAAGCCATTGAAAAAATAAGAAAGCACCCTGCGCTTTGTCAACCGCTTGTTAACCTCTAGAGAATGGGACGGGCTTCCAACTCGCGGCCCTTGCTACCAATATAGGTTTCCAGTAACCTATGGACCACATAAAAGAGCGCGGCTTCGAAACTACAGCAGACAACGGCCGATTTCGGCGTAGGAGGTTTCCGATTGAAGCAGAAAGAAAATAGCGTTCCGTGGTACAGACGGGTATATAGATGGGGACAGACCAACATCACCGAAATCGATCCTTCCCGTTACGACATCGAATGGTGGCGGGAGCACTGGCGACGCACCAGAGTCCAGGGGGTGGTCATCAATGCCGGCGGAATCGTTTTCTACTATCCCACCCGCCACCGGCTTGGCCACCAGGCCCTCTACCTCAATGAACGGGATCTTTACGGCGAGCTTGCCGCTGCCGCACACGAAATGGGGCTCGCCGTGTTTGCAAGAATGGATTCCAACAGGGTTCACGAATCCTTTTTCATCGAACACCCCGACTGGATAGCCAGAGACGCCGAAGGGATTCCATACCGCGCCGGCGAACTCTATGTTACTTGCATCAACAGTCCCTACTACCATGAGTTCCTGCCCTCCGTGCTTCGTGAGATTATCGAGCGCACCCATCCTGAAGGCATCACCGACAACAGCTACAGCGGTCTGGATCGGCAGCATATCTGCTACTGCTCCCATTGCAGACGGAAGTTCAGGCAGGCTACGGGGATGGAGCTGCCGAAGTCACAGAACTGGAGCGATCCCGCGTTTCGCCAGTGGATCAAGTGGAGTTACGGTTGCCGCCTCGAGATTTGGGACCTGAACAACCGCACAGCCCGAGACGCAGGAGGAGAGCATTGCCTCTGGGTGGGAATGACAGGCGGCAATGTGATATCCCAGAGCCTGCGTTTCCGAGACTACAAGGGAATCTGCGAACGATCCGAGCTTCTCATGCTGGACAATCAATCTCGGGGGCGAGAGGTTGGATTTCAAAGCAACGCAGAAGCGGGCAAGCTCGTTCACGGCCTTTTGGGGTGGGACAAGCTAACCCCTGAGAGCCTGGCTATGTACGGCCATTCGGCTGTTTCGTTCCGCGTCGCCAGCAAGCCGGAACCGGAGGCCCGCATGTGGGCTCTCGAGGCTTTTGCCGGAACGATACAGCCCTGGTGGCACCACATCGGCGCGTATCATGAGGACCGACGGCAGTACCGCACGGCGGAGCCCCTATTTCGGTGGCACGAGGAGAACCAGGAATACCTCACCTACCGCCGGCCTGTGGCCAACGTCGGTGTTGTCTGGAGCCAGGAGAACGTGGATTTTTACGGGCAGGACGTTCCTTCTCTACGCGTGGCGTTGCCATGGGTGGG
The DNA here is from genome assembly GCA_964561715.1 of uncultured Spirochaetales bacterium. Lineage (GTDB taxonomy): Bacteria > Spirochaetota > Spirochaetia > SZUA-6 > CAZLRN01 > CAZLRN01. The sequence goes on along the minus strand of CAZLRN010000159.1, from coordinate 7,039 downwards.
AATCATCGAAGCGCTGATACGCTACAGAATACCCTACGTACCCGTTCACGCGGATCACATCGAACGGCATCGAAACGATTTGGATCTAATCATTCTACCAAATGTCGGCGCCCTTTCAGATTCTCAGTGTCGGGCTATTAAAGTCTTTGTCTCAGGAGGAGGCTCTCTGATTGCCACCGGCGAAACCAGCCGGTACAACGAGTGGGGTGATCCGCGAGATGACTTCGGATTGGCGGATGTGTTCGGCGCTCATTGCCTCGATGCCCACCACGGTTCCTTCAAGCTCCTGAAATCCGACTGGGACGATTGGAGACAACACACCTATCTGAGGCTCGCCCCGGAGCTGCGGGCCGGAGTATACGGACCGCAGACCGGAAGCGAACCCAAAATAGAGGGGTCTGAGAGTCGTCATCCGGTGCTAGCCGGCTTCGAGGAGACGGACATTCTGCCCTTTGGAGGACGCATAGAGGTCGTGCAAGCCGACGATACGGTCCGCACTCCTCTGACCTTTGTACCGCCGTTCCCGATTTTTCCCCCTGAAACATCGTGGATGCGAGTTCCGAAGAGCTCCCTTGCAGCCCTCGTGCTGCGGGAGAATCCGAAGGGTTCCAGAGTGGCTTTCCTTACGGCGGACATCGACCGCTGCTTTGCCAGAGGCAGGCTCCCCGACCATGCTCTGCTCATACAGAACATCGTGCGGTGGGCTTTGAAAGACTCAGCTCCGCTTACAGTAGAGGGTGTAGGGCTCCTGGACTGCCATCTCTACAGCCAGCCTGGACGCCTCATTCTGCACCTTGTCAATCTCACCAACACGGCAGGGGCGCCGTTATACGAAATTATTCCCATAGGTCCCACTGTGATTCGAGTGAAATTGCCCGACGGAGTCAGGGGAAGCACAGTTCGCTCACTTGTCTCTAAAGCTGAGCTTAGCCGTACAATCGAGGATGGATGCGCCGTGTTCACGATTGACAGGATTTCTGATCACGAAGTGCTGATCATCGAGTAGAATGACGCGCTTTTCCAACATATAGAAGAAGGAGTGAAAGGTGAGCAGTAAAGAGTGGTATAACCGGCCTCTGCGAATCCTGCAGACGGTGCTTCGCGAAATCGATGCCGTAGATTACGACATCGGAGGTGTGATCAATTACATGAATGAGGCGCACTGCAACGCCCTGGTCATCAATGGCGGAGGCATCTTTGATTTCTTTCAAAACAGGCTTCCTATGGCCAACATCAATCCATTCATAGGCGACCGCGACATCTTAGCCGAAGCCTCCGAAGCTTGCAGGAAGGCTGGAATCAGAGTGATCGTGAGAGTGGATTTTCGCGGTGTCGACGAGAAGCGATACAAGACCCATCCAGATTGGTTCGGCAGGAACTCCGACGGATCACCCATCATGACGAGACAGACGAGCCTCGAGCTCTATGCCCCGTGCTACAAGAGCTACTATCGAAACGAGCACGCATCCGCCTTTATCGGTCATCTCTTCGAGAACTACCCTATAGACGGGATCTGGCACAACGCCGTTCTCTGCAGGGATATCTGCTACTGCGATCGTTGCCGCGAATCCTTCAAATCCGAAACCGGAGCCGAAGTACCGATAGAAGGCACCAGCAGCCCTGAAGAGATGGAGGTTTACTGGTCCTGGAAGTCCCGCTGCGCAGATCAGAATCTCGAGAGGTTGAGGCAGACGGTAAAGTCCTTCGGCAGCGACAAAGCCTACACGGCCGAGGTCTTCGATATGTTCGACGTTCAAGATCCGAAAAGATCTGGAATCGATCTCTACCAGGCGAACAAGTTCTTCGACTTCCTGGTCAGCGTGGCATTTCTCACGAAGAATAGAGACGTGGTGGAGTACGCCGATCTCAACTACCCCTGCAATCTGGTGCGATTCTTGAAAGCCCTGGACAGCAAGAAACAGCCTGTGGTTCTCTTCGGTGGAAACGGAACATCCCACCGCTATATCATGGACCCCCCTCTGGACTCCAAGGTATGGATTTGGCAGGCCGTCAGCCTCGGCAGCGGATTTTGGAACTGCGGCTTCAATGGCCAGCATCCCAGGGCCACTCCTGACCAGCGCAATGCGTTTCTAGCAAAGGAGGTGTACCAGTACATTGAGGACAACTCAGATGTCCTCGAGGGTCAGATACCGATCGACGATGTATCAGTTTTTTACTCCAAAAACACCAAGGATCATTTCGGAAGCGATGAGGTTTCGAAAGACGCCTACAACACTGCCGTAGCAGGGGCCACCACAGTTCTCCTGGAAAATCACATCCAGTACGGCTTTCTCACAGATGAGAGTATCGGCCCTCACGCTCTCGAGAACTGCAACCTTCTCATACTTCCGAATGTGGCCTGCCTGAGTGATCAGGAGTGCGAATGGATCAGGGCGTATGTCGCCTCGGGAGGCAAGCTGCTCGCCACCTTCGAAACCTCCCTCTACGACGACAAGGGGATAAAACGCGAAGATTTCGGTTTGTCCGATCTCTTTGCATGCACATACACTGGCCAGACTATTGATACGAATAAGGATTGTTATCAGAGTCTTGCGGATGCGCGAAACCACGCCCTGCTAGAGGGAATCACAGAGACGGATATGCTGATCAACACAGGCTGCACAGCCCTCTGCGACCTGAATCCCGAATCGGACTCCACGGCCATCTGTTGGCACGTTCCGAAGATCATCAACCAGCCTCCGGAAAAAGCGTGGCGAGAAAAGGTTCCAAGCTCTCATCCTACCATCGTGGCGAGTCGATTCGGGAAGGGAGAGGTCATTTACTTCGCCAATCAGAGCGCAAGACAGAGCTACGTCAAAGGGCACGAGGACCTGCGCTACACCTTGAGGAACGCGATCCTGTATCTCATGGGCGACAAACGGACTCTTACGACCACGGCACCGGAGAGCGTCAATGTGGTGCTCACTCGAGATGAAGCTGACCGTTATCTGCTGTCGCTGGTGAATCTCTCCGGCGGATTTCACAGGCCGCTCAGAAACCTCGTTCCGGTAACCGATATTTCGGTCACTCTTCGTCTTCCGAACTCCGAGCGGTTCTCCCACCGTATTCTCAGCGGACCCGGCAAAATCACTTTGCGAAGGGGCAGAGATAAGGATAGCGTGACCGTGGCGTTGGAACGGCTGGAGGATTTTATCGGGATACTGCTGAGTTGCACTGCCCATAAGAATGGGCCTGTAATGCCCCTAAGCAAGGATTAGCTGAGGGACTCAAATCCCAGGTGTTTCGAGACCTTCTTGGAAGTCTCCAACACCCTTTCCTTTATGAAATCTATCTTATCATCGGGTAGTCGGCTGAGGGGACCGGAAACACTTATGCTTGCCGCGATCTTTCCGGAGTAATCCTTCAGAGGGGCTGCGACGCATTTCACGCCATACTCGCATTCCTCGTTGTCTAGGGCATAGCCCTGGGCGCGGACCCGAGCCAGCTCGCTCACGAGCTTCTGTTTCGTGGTGAGGGTATTTTTCGTGATGGCTTTGAGCCCCTGATCCTTGATGAGCCGATCGAGCCTCTCTTCGCTGAAATCGAGGAGAAGGGTCTTGCCCACCCCTGTGCTGTGAAGGGGAGCGCGTTTGCCGATTCGCTGAAGAGTTTTAAGCATGCTGTCGGGCCCCTCGACAACATCGATGTAGACAACGAGATTGTCCTGCTCGACTGCGAGACAAGCGGATTCCTGGCACTTTCCGCTCAGGGCGACGAGATAGGGCCGCACGATATCCCTGATGCTCATCTGCGCGCTAATGAGGTGTCCGATTTCGCAGAGCTTCAGAGTCAGAAAATACCTCAACGTCTGAGGCTCCTGACTGACATAATCGTGCTTCATCAGAGTGTTGAGAAATCGCAGCACAGTGCTCGAAGGGACTCGGATTTCTTTCGATATGTCCTTGAGCCTCATTGGTCCGGAATTGCGGGCCATCGCTTCAATAATATGGAAGACCCTCCGAACGGATTGATTATCTTTTACTGACTTCCCTTTTACGATAATGATCCCTCTGTTTGCTATCGCCTTAACGAGACCGGCGGTAGGTGACTTATTCGAGGAGGCAAGGCAGCCCTCACCGGTGGCGGACCGCCCTGCTCCTTCGAGGCTCAGCCCTTACGCTTCTTTTCCTTCTCTTCGATCTGTGTAACAGCGTCGAGAATCTGCTTGGCATTCAAATAAACGGGTGTATCCACCATGTGTCCGTTCAAGGTGACAGCCGCTGATCCCTTGGCGATACCTTCCTCTTCGAATACCTTTACGACCGCTTTAGCCCACTCCACTCTCTCGGGAGCCGGAGAATAGATCTTGTGAGCCGGCTCGATCTGACTCGGATGAATCAGCATTCGTCCTTCGTAGCCTAATTGCCGACCGTACCGGGTGTCCTCTTCGAACCCCGCGGTATCCTTGAAAGCCACGTAGGGGCAATCGATGGCGATAATCCTGGCTGCCCTTGCGGCGCAGGCCATGCGAGCTCTGGCCCAATCCTGCTCGTGTCCTTTTGGTTGGGTCAGCGTCACCCTCATGTCGGTGGTATAATCAACCGCGCCGAATATGAGGGAGTTCACCCTGGGGCTTGCCAGAGCTGCTTCGTAGACATTCATCATTCCCTTTGCCGTTTCGATGAGCAACTGAATCTGGATGCTACCCGGCTCTAAGCCCTTCTTCTGCTCCATTTCCTCCAGTTTCCAGGCCAGACGTTTCACGTCGTCCGGCCCGCCGCACTTGGCCAGGCAGACGGCGTTGAGCCCCTTGTCCACCACGGCTTCGCAATCCGCATTGGTCATGCCGGTTTCCCAGTTGTTGATGCGCACGTAAACATCGGCTCCGGTATCCGCTGCCATTTGGAGGTGTTTGTGGGCTAGCTCACGAGCCTTTTCCTTCTCCGCCGGTGGCACAGAATCCTCGAGATCCATGGTGATCACATCAGAGGCAAGCCGCGGGATCTTGCCGAGCATATCCTCTTTGTTTCCTGGAACATACATTACGGAACGTAGTACTGGCATTTTTACTCCTCACTATAAGTTTTGTTGTCTCTTATCTTGCATCGCACCGAAGAGCCGGCAGTTCAATAGCCGCACCTCTCGTGCGAGTAAACACCTCTATCGATTCAGCACTTTCTTGAGGGTGGGAACGATCTCCTTGGGTGTGTCCACCGGATAGGCTCCGGCCTCTTTCAGTACCCTCACTTTGGCTTTCACCGAGCCCCGGTCTCCCTCAATGATGGCCGAGGCATGAGAAAATCGCTGTCCTTCGGGAACGGCAGCGCCGGCGATGTAAATGACAAAGGGTTTGGTTACTCTACCATCTGCGATCACCTCTGCCGCCTCTTCTTCCAGGCTGCCTCCAATCTCACCAAAGGCAGCCACCGCGACCGTTTGGTCGTCCTTTTCGAATTCAAGGAGATAGTCAGCCATGGACATTCCCAATATGGGTTCTGTGCCCGTGTGAATCGCCGTGCTGACCCCGAATCCCCCGTTCGTCAGGATCCAGGGCACGGTGGCGGATTCTCCTCCACTTCGGGACAGAACGCCAATATCCCCCGGTTTGAGAAGCTCGTTCGCCCATTCTACATTGCCTCCCAGCCATCCTGCCACAGCCTCTCCGGGAGTCATGAGCCCCAAGGAACCAGGTCCAATCAGTTTGGCTCCAGCTCTATCGGCTTCAGCGATCATCTCCATGATGTCATGCAGAGGAACCCTTTCTACTGGCCCGACGATGTATTTGACACCTGCGTCGATCGCTTCCAGCGTCGCCATTTTGACGCCCGGTCCGGGTATGAAGGTGACGCTCATGTCAATGGATCCGTGATCCTTTATCGCCTCTTTGACCGTGTTGTAGACGGGAATCCCGTTGACCTCCTGTCCACCCCGGCCGGGAGAGGTCCCTGCGACAACTTTAGTGCCGTATTCCTTCATGTACTGCGATCGAAGAGAGCCCTCTCTTCCGGTTATTCCCTGAACAATCACTTTGGTATTTTTATCGATAAGTATAGACATCTCTTCTCCTACCTACCTCTCCATTTGGCGGTGTAGTCGACGAGCCCTTTGATCGGGACGTCGATATGAATCACGTATTTGCCGTTCTGCCAGCATTGGAACTCACAGGCGAGGCATTCGGTCCCCCTCCTCTTGACCTCCTCGGGATCCAAGTGACTGACAGACGGCACCCCGTTCTCCAGCTGCAGGATACCTCGGCTGTAGAGCTTACAGGCCTCGACGCAGGCTTTACTCTCACATTCCGGGCACTTCGATGTATCGATCCTTAATTTGATCGTTCTCTCTTCAAACTCTAACATAGCCAACCTCCCCTATCTAGCGATTTCCTTTTTGTACTCCTCTACCAGCGTAACCATCCTCTTTCCGATAAAGTCGCTGTCCTCGACGTATTCACGTCCATAGATCTCGATGCGCCCTGGCAGCCCTTTGAGTCCCTGCTCGAGTATCTCCAGAGACTCTTTCTCCTTGTTCCCGGCCAGAAGGAGCACACAAGGGAATCCAGGCCGAAGAGGCAGCTCCTCCCTGAGCACCTTCACCAGGGCGTGGGCATGATGCCACTGCTCCTGGTTGGATACCATAAAGCCGGCCAACAGGTAGCCTTCGATGTTGGGCTGTGCAAAGATGGTTTTGGCCACTCTGTAGACCTTGGAGGCGACCGGATTACCGCTGGTGTCGGCAAAATTCGCCGCCTTCAGGCCGACTCTGCTCAACGCATCGATCCCGATCATGGCGGCCCCGCCCCCTATGGCGTGAAAGCCGATGTAGCCGGGGCTCTCTTCGTCCAGTGTCATTTTCATGACAAAACCCGAACCCCGCAGGTCTGTCTCCTCGATACCCCAACCTACGATATCGAACTCGCTGGGCTCCCACGGGAACTCCCTGGGAATATCGATTTTCATCTCCGGATGCCGGTAACTGGCGCTGTCGTCGATCCCCATTCGGCAGTCCCCTGCGAAAACTTTGCCCTCTTAAGGGACTAGGAGAGGATTGATCTCTAGAATGCTGCAGTCACATTTCTTGAACGTCTCGACCACGTTGGACA
>CAZLRN010000158.1:0-9379 GCA_964561715.1 uncultured Spirochaetales bacterium | reverse complement strand
ATGAGGGCCATCGCAAAGGCAAAGTAGGAGCAGTATCCCTGTCGGCTGCGGAACAGAAAGTGCTTCAGCTGGTCTCCCTGCTCAGCCAATCCCGGTCTGAGGGAGTAAAGATAGTTGTCCTTGAGGTAGCTCTCGAGAGCCTGTACCTTTTCGAAATAGGTCGTCTTATCTGCTGTAATCGTTTCTGCGAGTTCTCGGATTTCTTCATCCCCTCCAAAGTTCGTGTAGAATTGCCTGAAGTCCCGCTCCATCGCCGGGAAAGACACACTGTGGAGGTCCTCCACAGTGGCACTGCTGATTTTAGATTCTACGCGATAGAGTCGAAGGAAGGACGAGGAATCCCAGTTTTTGAGAGGCACGATACGAACGGGGTAATTCATCGCCACTAGCGATGTAGGGTCAAAGTTGACGAGGAAGTACTCCTGGTTGACGGTGTATCTTTCCCTGTAGTTCGGATCCATTAGGTCTTCCGCCGAGTCCGAAACAGCCGTAGGGAGCTGTTCGAAACGGTTTGGTCGGCTCTGATAGAATCCCTTCTGGCGATCATATTCGGAGAGGACAAACCGTCTGAGAAGGATTTTTCTGCTGGGACCATCCTTTCTCAGCAGCATGACCAGATCGTCGGATACTTCGATCTGGCTTTCGAGTTTGATGTACCGCGAGAAGTCGAACCGAAAGAGCGTGGGCTCCATCAAGCCGCCTCCCGACTTTATGGCTTCCTCCTGGTAACGATTTATTGTCAGTGCACCAAGCAGAGACAGGAGGAACAGCAGAACGAATGCCAGAGGGATAATACGGAGGGGCGTGTAACGGGAGGTTCCGGTTTCCGAGCCGCCGCCTCGTGGAGTGAAGACTAGTATGGCCGCCTCAGTTAGGACTACCAACCCCAGGAAGAGCACAAAGAAGGTGGGATGATACATTCTGACTCGAAAGCCGATCTCCGTAATGAATATTGCGGCCAGAAGAAGAGAATTGATCAGGATTTCGGGAATGACAAATCGAAGAGACTGAAATGCCAGATGATTGAATATCCATACAATGATCCACGGGATCAGTGCAGGATAGAAGTCCCTGTCAAAGCCGAGGAAGAGAAAATCACTCTGAACCGAAGGCTCGATTTGGGCGATCAGATGAAAGAGAGCGAAACAGAGAGCTCGCACGAGAAAGGGCACAACCATCGCCAGCGGCAAAGCTATCAGTAACCTCAGATTCGTGGTGTAGGTCAAAAAGGCAAAGAGAAGAGAGAGGAGGAACACGACTATCAGGAAAACCAGTGACAGCTCTGATCGAAAATGCCTGTAGGCTTGGAGTAGCAGTGCGAAGAGCACCAGGTTTCTGAGGAGATGTATCAGGAGCCCTTTCGACCGAAGTGAGATGACCATGGCTACCTTAGAGAACCCTCAGGTCGCTGATGTGAGATTCCTGCCATTTCGAGGCCTCCCTCCAGAGCATATCGTTATAGATCCCCAAGGCTCGTTTCTGTCTTCGCACGAGCTGTCGCTCTGCCCTAACGAGGCTCTCGGATGCGGAGCGGAAGACTACAAAGTTAAGTGCCCCAAGCACGGTCTCTCCCAATCTCTGTTCTCGATGCCCTCGATCTGATTGCTCGAGGATCCTAGGATTTAAGTCTCTGAAAATAAGGGTAAGGCCCCATGTTCGCTCCCTGGCGCTTTTGAGGATATTAGGAAGGGCGGTCGATCCAGGGGTAGAGAAGATGACGAGGTGCATATTCTTCCCGTCTGGAAGGGGAGGGAGTGAGGCTTCCTCTGTCCACCAGATCGAGGCCAGTAGATCCATAAGGCGTTGTTCCTGTTCGATTTCGAATGAGGCCGGCTTGGGTCGCCCGCTCGTGCTCAGCAAAAGAGAGGCATTGCGCTTTAAAAAGAGAATCATGCTGGAGCAGGCCAGCTCGACCATAGCATCCAGGTAAGAATCTGCGAGAGAAGCGGGAAGCACGGTAGATGATGCGGTATCGATAACAAAGAGAAGATTGGAGGCGGGCGGAGGTGACTGCTCCCCCTCCCTGACGAAGAGCTCACCGGTATGGGCGAAAATCTTCCAGTTGAGCTTTCGGGCGTCGTCGCCCGGAAAGTACTTTCGAACCTCTAAAAGCTCCTCCTGCTTCATGCGCTTGTCTGCATATTCAGTATGATGGCCACCTTCAATATGATAGCTGAACTCGTCCGCTGCAATCGGAGGGGGATAGACTGATATTGATTCCTCCATATCTACGGCAAGCGTGCTTCTTGTGAAGCCCAGGTAATCGTAGATGCACAGAGAGGTGTTGCGACTGGCAAAATGGCCGCGCTTTCGGAACTGAACGGCGATTACTTCGTCGCTATCGCCGGATTTTAAATCTCTCTTTAAGATTACCGGGCTGCGATTCTTCCATCGAAGTTGAGTCTCGAGCGCAAAGGTAAAACCAGGCAGGGATGGCGCTTTGATCCGCGTTTTGAGCACAGCCTCGACTGTGTCTCCTGGGAAAACGCCTCTGGAGGGCAGTTTCAGATTGACCGACTCTGCGGTCAAGCTCTTCGAAAGAAAGCTTCTCTCCAGGTGGTTGCCGACAACGGAGTAGAGGAGAAAGAGAAAAAAGCTTGCACCCCAGTAGAGTGTGGCAAGATCCTTTCGTAGGATTCCCGCGGCGATCATCAATAAGGAGCCACCGAGAAAGAGAGTCCCTCTTCTGGAGAGAGGAAAAAGGTGCAGGGCTCCGGCTTTCAGCTTTTCTAAGAGAGGGAAAGGCAGGCTAGTAGTCGAGCTTCGAGAGCTCCGCAAGGATCACCTCCCCAACAAGACTCTCCGGATCCAGCCTGATATCCTTCATCTTCAACCGATGGGCGATTACCCGGGGTGCCAGATCCATCAGATCCTGATCGATGACATAGCCTCGACCCTTGATCAGAGCATAGGCTCTGGCCGCTCCTATCAACATGAGGCTTCCACGCGGCGAGGCGCCCAACTCGACGCCTCGATGCTTGCGTGTGGTCTTTGACACGGATACGGCGCAACGAATGAGTCGTTCGTCACAGAATACCCTCTCGCTCGTTTCGCGCAGCTTCAGGATATCGCTTTTACTGCAGAGGGGATCCATGTTCGGGAGTATCTTGAGGGCAGGGTCATCTCTCACGATTCCCACCTCGATTTCTTCTTCCGGATAGCCGATTCGAAGCTTCATGAGAAAGCGGTCGATCTGACTGATAGGCAGCGGATAGGTGCCTTCGACCTCGATGGGATTCTGAGTGGCGATGACGAAAAAGAAGGAATCCAATTTGTGCGTTGCGTTTCCGACGGTGACTTGGTTCTCTGCCATGACCTCCAGTAGAGCCGATTGTACTTTTGGAGTCGTTCGATTGATTTCGTCTGCTAGTAGAATGTTGGCGAAAACTGGGCCTGGGGTGAATTGAAATCTGTGGCTCTGGGTGTTATAGATATCTACGCCGGTTATATCGTAGGGCAGAAGGTCGGGAGTAAACTGGATCCTCTTGAAAACCAGGGGACCGCTCCCGCTATCGCTGGAGATGAGCTGAGCCAGGGTTTTTGCCAGCGTTGTTTTACCCAGCCCCGGTACGTCTTCGATGAGAATGTGTCCTCCGCCGATGAGACCGGTAAGAACGAACTCGAGAACGCCTCGCTTGCCTCGTATAACCTGCTCCAGCCTATCAAGTAAACGCCTTACCAAATCATGTGCGATCTCCACTTCGTTCTCACTCAGAGACACGGAACGACTCGAAGGATCGTTTGTATGGGAGGGTGTTGGAGGATTATCGGACGTGCCGGTAGCGGTCAGAGATTCTCCGGGGATCATTTTGCCTGGCATGCTCTAAAGTCTATTCGTTAGAAAGGGAAAATTCAATCGCGGGGCAGGAACACGCGATGGACTTTTACATATCAGGTTTAGGTCAGAGGTGTGGAAAGAGATTCTTTAGGCGAGCCGCGAAAAAGGTGAACTCCGCCAGATTGACGGGAAAGGTGTAAGCCACGAACTGGCGTAGGAGAATTTGACCCTTGTCCCGGTACTTTCGACTCTGGACAAATCCCGAGATGCCCAGCTTTTCCCGGAGGCAGGGCAGGAGATAACGATTGAGAGAGGTTACGAACTTTTCCAGTATCGGAAGACGTATGTAGACTTCGGAGGCGTCGAAAATCAGCGAGGACTCGTGCCTCATAATCTCCCTCAACTCGATCATTGTATTGGAGTCGAGAGGCAAATCTTCGAGGAGCAGAATGAGCCAGTTCTGATCGAAGTGAGTTTCGAAGAGGCGCTTTAGGCAGCGTAAACACTGGCGGATTTCTTCGGCTCTATGTTCCGGTACGGCAAGACGGGAAACCGCGAAGCCGAAATCGCCATCGATGGCTACAGTAGGATCTGCCATGGTAGTTTTATTCTCGGAATGTCGGATGTGAGGATTAAGATTCTTTTTGCACGTGACTCTTCATCTCTCTATCCGCTCGCTCCATGAGATAGGTGAAGAGCTTTTGGTGGCCGTCGGAGTCGAAGGACTCGAACTCCAGCCCCAACTCCCGCTTATTTCGGGCCACGCGGCAGTTGACGGTAATAATCTGTTCGCCGATGCGCAGAGAGCAGCCTGAGATCCGCTGGTCCAAAGGTAGATCAGCGGTCTGCTCAGGATCGGTAGGGATAAAATTGGTGCCCTCCAGGGATATATCGGACACCATTCCGGATACGATGAAGTTGCGAATCGGATGGGTGAAGAGTAGTCTGTAGGTCTCAGTGCTACGAGGCACAACGCGGCTGAACTTTCGCTTATCGCTCAAGTTCTTGTATCTCCTGACCAGATCATTTAGCTGGAAGAGCACTTGCTTTTCGAAGAGATTCTCTTGAATGATGCCGTTCACCTTCAGATAGGCAGCTTTGGCAGCTTCCTCGAATTCAAAATCTTCCCCCGTAATCAGGATAAAGACCGCCTCCTCAGTGGATTTCCGTTCTCTTAGCATACTCAACAGAGGCTTCCAGTGCCTGGGGAAATCCACAGAGTTGTAGATGATGATATCAGGATCTAATGTGTCGATGTTTTGGATGAGCTCTTCCGGCTCTCCTATATGGGAGACGGTGAATCCCATGGGGCCGAAGTGAAACCGGAGCAGCTTGACATACTTTTCCTCCTTCGCTAGGAGGAGAAGCCGGCGCTGCCCTGTCTCCTCGATCTGTATCGGCTTGGATTGCCTGGTTTCATAGTCGCCGAGGGCTAAATCTTCGAGATCGACGTCGATTTCCGCCAGAATGTTGGATTTCTTGAGCAGGTGAGTCGCCAATATGCTGAGCAGGTTTACCCGATCTTCTGCGTTTTGAGCGATGATGTCCTCGAGGTAGGTGACAGGAATGACAATACACTCGCAATCGGTAGCAGTTGTTATTGTGGCTAAACCAGCTTGATTGATCAAAGGTCCCAGCTCGCCGATGAAGCTTCCCTTTTTTTCGATGACCGAAATGTTTTTGTCGTCGACGGAGACATTCACCTTCCCGCTTAGAAGGAGATAAATGTTGGGACAAATTTCTCCCTTTGCGCAGAGCACCGTGCCGGATGGGAAGGTTTCTCTAGCGATGACCTGGTCTTGACTCACCTATCTGCGATCCTTTTGTTTTTGAGCCTATCATATCGTTGGCTGCGCCTGCAACCTAGACAATTTGGTCCATTCTATACATGCATGCCAACTGCTTGCTCCGCAAGCTGCTTGCAGAAGCAAGCTGCTTGCAGAGCAAGCTTGTAGTAATTCCGACTCAGATCGATTTCGGAAAATCTTGCTAGAATAACAAGAAATCGTGCCGGAATTGCATGAATCGGGTTTTGGGTCAATTTTTGACCTATCCATAGGCCGCCGAAACGGTCCCGTACGGTTCTCGAGCGGTAGGCCGTATGAGCTTTGCAGCCTCCTTTGAACGTATTGACTTCATAAACACTGTGTCATAAACTTCGTAGTCGCCCGACAGGAACCGGAATGAAATCCTCCAAAGAAAAGACTCTGGCGCAAGGGAAAAAGAAACAGCGGATTCTCTATATCGACGATGAGCTGCTTGTGCGAGAAAGCCTCGCAAAATACCTCGAACGATCTGGCTATGAGGTCATCCAGGCAGAAACCGGGGAGAGCGGGATCGAGATCTTTCGGCTTCGCAAGCCAGACGCAGTTCTGGTAGATTTACGTATGCCTGGAATGGGCGGCTTGGAGGTGCTGGAAAGGGTAAGCAGGGAGAACCCGGAGACACCTGTCGTCCTCATCTCAGGCGCGGGAATGCTTCAGGATGCCATCGAGGCTTTGAGACTAGGGGCCTGGGATTTTATTACGAAACCGATTCAGGATCTCGCCCTATTGAATCACACTCTGGAGAAGGTGTTTGAACGGGCCAACCTCATTCGGGAGAACCGGGAGTACAGAGAGTATCTCGAAGAAGAGGTCAAACGAAGGACGCTGGGCCTGAGAAAAAGCGTTGAAAGTCTGGAGCGCATGACCGAAGGAACCATCGACGCCTTCGGCCGGATGGCTGAGCTGAGAGATCCTTACACCGCCGGTCACCAGAAACGTGTGGGCAAGCTGGCCTATCGCATAGGACGCATTATCGGGGTCGGCGAAGAGGAGTGCAAAGGCATCAGAGTAGCCGGACTTCTGCATGATATTGGCAAGATTCATATTCCATCCGAGCTTCTCAACAAACCCGGGGAACTCACAGATCTTGAAATGAACCTCGTCAAGACTCATCCCCAAGGAGGCTATGAGGTCTTGAAAACCATCGCCTATCCCTGGCCCGTAGCCGAAGTCGTGCTACAACACCATGAGCATTTCAACGGAACGGGTTATCCCAAAAGGCTGGGCGCTGAATCGACGCGATTGGGGGCAAAGATCATCCATGTTGCCGACACTGTGGAGGCTATGTCCTCCCATCGTCCCTACCGCCCTGCCCTGGGAATGGATGCTGCCCTCGAAGAGATCAAATCAAACCGGGGCGTGCTCTATTGCCCGGAATGTGTCGATGCCTGTATCGAGGCTTTGAGAGAAGAGGACTTCGATTATGATTAGCAGGAGGTCTCATGCATGGAACTACTGAGGGAACTGGCTCTGAAGAATGATCAAAAGATCGTGCTCTATGTGCTGGATGGCTTGGGTGGACTCCCAATGGAGCCGGGAGGAAAAACCGAGTTGGAGAGCGCCAAGACTCCCCATTTCGATGCTCTTGTCAAGCGATCGGAGTGCGGATTGCACAATCCGTTGGGCATGGGCATCACTCCCGGTTCGGCTCCGGGACATCTTGCGCTCTTCGGGTACAATCCCCTCGATTACCCCATAGGCCGCGGTGTTGTCGCTGCTATGGGAATCGCCTTTAGGATGAAGGAAGGCGATGTGGCGGCTCGAATGAACTTCGCCAGTCGCGATGAAGAGGGTTTAATTACAGACCGCCGGGCAGGCAGAATTCCTACGGAGAAATGCGCAGAGCTCTGTGAGCTGCTCAGAGATGTCGACATCGACGGCATCGAGGTCTTTGTCAAGCCTGTAAAGGATTACAGATCCGTTGTTGTTTTCAGGGGTGACGGGCTCTCTGATCTTGTCGAGGACACGGACCCGCAGGCCACCGGCGTAAAAGCCTTGGAACCCGAGGCGCGATCAGAAAAGGGACAAAAAACGGCCCGGGTGGCGGCAGAGTTTATCGAACAGGCCAACCGGATTCTTGAGGCAGAGAAGCCGGCCAACACGGTTCTGATGCGTGGATTCGCCGAGCTGCCCTACATTCCATCGATGAAGGAGCTCTTCAAGCTTTCGGGCGTTGCCCTAGCTGTTTATCCTGACTACAAGGGAATCAGCCGGATTGTGGGTATGGATGTTATCGAAGGACTCGCTGGATTCGATGATCAGGCCAAGGCTCTACGGGACAGCTGGGATCGTTATGATTTCTTTTTCGTTCATCACAAATACACAGACTCCAAGGGGGAGGACGGAGATTTCGCTGGCAAAGTGGCCGAGATCGAGAAAGCGGATGCCTTTCTTCCGAAGATTCTCGAGCAAAAGCCGGATGCGCTCATCGTGACGGGCGATCACTCGACT
Organism: uncultured Spirochaetales bacterium; assembly: GCA_964561715.1. Lineage (GTDB taxonomy): Bacteria > Spirochaetota > Spirochaetia > SZUA-6 > CAZLRN01 > CAZLRN01. Next base: position 1,324 of record CAZLRN010000158.1, on the reverse strand, counting down.
CCGGCGCTTCTGAAGTCCCACTCCGGACATCCTGTCCCCTTTATGATCTACGCCGAGCATATTCGTCCCGACTCTGTTGGTGAGTTCGGAGAACGTCCATGCTCGCAGGGAGCCTGGGGCGGCGTTATAGCAGGGAACGAGTTGTTGAGGTTGGCTCTCTGCTACACCGGAAAGCTGGCGAAGTTCGGAGCCTAATAGGACAACCGAGCCCTAAAGTCCTACTATCTATGCGGAAGTAGAAGCTATGCGGAAGTAGAAGCCGGCTATGTGTTAGAGGATGCCGGGAAGAGAAGGGAAAAGCGGGTTCCCTCACCTTCGCTGCTCTTGAGAGTGATGGTGCCCTTCAGAGTTTTCACGGTGTTATAAACCACAGAGAGTCCGATGCCCTGATGCCCCTCGCCCTTTGTGCCAACAAAGGGTTCGAAGATGTGTAGCCTTACTGTTTCAGGAATCCCATTTCCGGTGTCGCTTACGATGATCTGCACGTAGCCGCCGTTCTCGCCCTTTTCAATGGCGATTTCTGGTATCTCTCCCAGGGGAAAGTGCTTATGGTATTTTGTGGTAACGGTGAGCTCGCCCTCATTGGGCATGGCTTCGGAAGCGTTTTTAATGAGATTGAGAAGGATCTGTTTGAGGCTATCCGACGGTATCTTGAGTGGAGGCAATGCCTTGTCGAGACGTAGTTTGACCGAAAGATGGGAGAGCAGGCTCTCTTTGCTTAGGGAGATGAAATCGGAGATGATGGCGTTGACATCGGTTGCTTTTTCGGCTTTTTCGCGTTTGTCCGCCTCCGGTGCGTCCCTTTTCGATGGTTCGGAGAACTCGGCCAGCTCGTCGAGCAGGTGCACCACTCTGTCGATTTCTTCGCCTATGATCTGCATTTCCTCTCTGACCTGTTCCTGATCGGTCAGCTTGTTGGTCATGATAGCCAGGTAGTTCTTGATGATGCTCAGAGGATTGTTGGCTTCGTGTACGATTCTTTTGGCCACATCCGAGGAGGCCTCGAGTCTTTCGTCCTGTATCTGTTTTCTCTGAATCGTTCTGAGGTTGTTTGTATGCAGCGCCAGGGCGACGTGACTGGCGAGCAGAGCCAGCCTGCGTCTCCCTCTTGTTAGAGCGGAGAGCTCCTCTCTGTTTGTGCCGACTGCAAGGACGCCCACCCGGGACCTATCCGCAAGCAGAGGATAGCAGATGAATCCTTCCTTCTTGAAAAGCCGCACTATCTGCTCATCAACCAATGACGGAGATTCCTCCTCTTTTCTGTCAAAGGTCGTGAGCATCGCCCGCGTCTTGAGTGATTGAACCAGCAGGCACTGGCTCCTCT
>CAZLRN010000157.1:0-9445 GCA_964561715.1 uncultured Spirochaetales bacterium | reverse complement strand
GCCTATGAATCCCACGCGAAAATCTTTATGCACAAGCGTTGCCTCATTTGCTAAGGGGTATTATTTCTTAAATCCCCTGGTTCCCTGGACTTTGAAGTCAAAGTAGTTCTCGGAGAGTGTCTTTCCCGAGGCGTCCTTTGCTTGAGCCTCCACTCGATACGACCCGCTGGCCTCAAGAGGAATGGACCAGAAGATCTCTTCGACGATTTGGGAGCTATCCTGTGGTATATCAATGGTGAATTTCTTCTCTTCGAGAAGCTTGCCTTCAGCATCACTGATGCACCAGGCCACTGTGGCTCCCTTGTACTCTTCGTAGAGGTCATTCGTGATCCAGAGATGAGCAACGAGATTTTCACCTGGAACATAGATCTTTTCGTATCCCACGTAGTGTTTCTCTTTGACCCACTCAATGCTCACAAGAACCGGAGAGTAGACCATGCCGTAGATGTCGTAGGACTTGTACTTGCGCCTGTAGTAGTCGAGCAGCCCGCTTCCAAAGAGGCAGGGCCATGGATCGTTCAAGAAGTAGAGGAACATCGAAGCGACGGGTTTATACTTACGCTGCCTGAAGAACTCGGCGGATTCCTTTATCTGGCGAGCCGACCAGCTCTGATTCACTTCGATCAGCTCCTCGATGGATCCCATCTTGTCTATATCAATGCCCTGCCATTTGAACCACGTAGGATTGACGTTTAGATACATCCATCTATCCCACACCGGCGGCCACATCTCCTCGGGTTTGAGGATCTCCCTGACCGTTTCCATGGGTGGAACGGCCCCTGAGCCGAACTCGACAATCTGCGGCTTGAGCGGGACGCTCCTCATGTCCGTCTCTCCGGGACGGGTCAGACCGGGCATGAGGTTTTGTACTCCCTCCTCGTAATCCCCGGTGTGCACCCACCGGATGGGATCGACGGTGCTGCCCTCCTCGTACATGATCTGGCAGAGCCTCCCGTAGTTGTTGGGTTTGGGCTCCAAGGCATAGACCTTGGGCTCCTTGAAGACGCTCCAGATCACGATACTGGGGCGGTTGTAGAGCATCCGCACCATTTCGCCCATCATGGGAGAGGTGCGCTCGATGACGTCGTCTGAGTCACTGTACGTGTAGTGGAGCGGGAAAACCTGCCAGACGAGAAATCCCATCTCGTCGCACAGCTCGTAGAATCGAGGCTTCTCGACGTGGCTTCCGATCCTTATCGCATTGATGTTCAGCTGGAGCATCTTCTCCAGATCCTCCCTGAACATTCTCTCATTGCCTTCGCCAAGCCAGATGCTCGAGAGGTACCTCATTCCCCGGGCAAAGACGCGCCTCCCGTTGAGATGCCAGTGTCCCTTGCCGTCCACCTTGAGCTCTCTGATTCCGAAGGTCTCGCGCTTCTCGTCCTCAATTTGGGATTTCCCGCCCCTTTCGAGGGCCGCCGTGACTGTCATTTCGTAGAGATTGGGTTTGCCCTGGTCCCAGCACCACCAGAACACAGGCTTCTGCAGTGTATGAACGAGCTTAACTCTGTTGCTGCCAGGAGTGAGGACAAACTCCTTGTTCTTCTCGATTGGTTCAGGGCTTTCGAAGTTCTTGCCTCGCGCCCTGAAGCCGATTTGGGCCTTAACCGTTTGGGAGTTGCTGTTGTAGACGTCGATATCCACAGCCAGCAGCGCCGTTCCGTCTGGTACCCCCTCGTTCTCGACGATCTTGGGATAGATCTTGACGTTCTCGATCGCGAGCTTACCGGTGGTGATGAGCTCGACGCTCTGCCAGATGCCCCCGGTGTTGCCGTCCTGACCGAACTGAGTTTCCCAACCCGGTCGGTGGTAGAAGTGAATCAGGGCCCCTTTGATGATCGAGAGTCCTACGGGCCACTTGATTCGATACGGCTCCGAACAGACCGCATCGATGTCGGGAGTGAGCACGTGTCTGTATTCGGTCGGGTCGAGTGGAGAGTCTACCTTCACAACAATCAGATTGGCGCCCTTTTTGATTTGATCGGTAACGCGGAACTCGAAGGGAGCAAAAAAGCCTTCGTGTCTTCCGAGATACTGCCCGTTCAGCCAGGCCTCTCCGATGTAATCGACGGCGTTGAATCTCAGCGTGTACTTTCTGTCTTCAGGGTCTTCGGAAACGCTAAACTCCTTGGCAAACCAGATCACGCCGTGGTAATCGCCGACCTCCGTGTTGTACCAGTTTACGGGGAGGATCATGGATTTCCAGGATTTTCTGGAGATCGAGGGATCGAAGAGCTTTTGATCTTCTCCCTTTCTCTCGGGATCCTGCATGTAGGCCCACTCCCCGTCGAGGGAGAGGACCTTTCGCGATGGCTCAGACATGTACTTTCTCCTGATAAATGATTTCTCCTAAGAAATCCTCATGGCTTCGAAATTATCGAGCTTTTTTATTCGGACCGTGACAATGCCGCCACTCGCCTCAAAGTCATAGTCTTGGCCGGTCACCAGGCTCTTTACAGTCTTGGGGGAGCCGGCGAAGGCAAAGGATACCTCCAGATCCGTCATCGGTAATGGGGCGAAGTAGGTCACGCCGAAGTGGCCCGAAGTGTTGACCAGGTGCAGGTACCAGGCGCTGCCGTCCTTCTTCTCGAAAAGGGTCACCTCCACCATGGGCGAGAGGTTGCCCTTGACGGGTGTAACACCTGCGACATGCTCGATCAGATCGGCGGCAAAGTCGAGAGTGTTTGTGTGGCCCTGCCGATGGTAGAGCGCGCCGGGATACCAGGGAATATAGATGCCCTTGCCCTTTCCGAAGGCATTGACGGTGAAGCCCGGATTCTCGGTGACAATGGTCCAGTAGCAGCGCTCCGGTGGGCCGAAGTGGTGGGGCGGAATCAACTTAAAGCGTTTTTGAACCTTCTCGTCGTATGCGGCAAAGACATAGGGCCCGTAGATGTAGACGAAATCAATCTCGGAAAATCGTTCGAACTCCTCCTTGTCGTCTACTATTAGATAAGCTGCGCGCATCTCTTCGCGGAGGATCTGAAACTCATCGACGCCAAGGCATTTCAGCATAGGCTCACGAGTAGGTTCGTAGTCGCCGTTTCGGGATCCACTCTGCCCGGTTGCAATGAGCGTGCCGCCGGCGGAAACAAACTTGTCCAGCTTTTCGGCCGCAGCGTCGCCAATGGGCTGCTGATCCGGCACGATGATGACGTCGTATCGGTCGAGTGAGATCTGTTCCAAAGCGTCGACGACTAGGACATCAAAGGGAAAGTGGCTCTCCGCGAGAAAGCGGAACCATCCGCGGAACTCTGCCTGGTTTCCCGTCGCGCGGTCCTTTAGCAGAGCGATATCGGCTTTCGATACAAGATCTCTGTAATCCTCTTCGTGGTCCGCATGGTAGTGAAAGACTTCCTTGACCGCTTCGTATCCCGATTTGTCCGGGTGGTCGTCGAGCCTGCCGATCAGGTAGAAATCGACGGCTCCGCCGTTGGCCAAATTCTGATACAGCCGCAGCCTCTGCTGGTGGGGTGAGACGGCCACATGCCTGTAGGGGATGTCGATAAAATCGACGGTTGTGTTGCTGGACACCATATAGGGGAATGAGCCTACGACCCATTTCGTATTGTCTGACCCGCTGTACTGCCAGTTAGGAAGCGGTCTATCAACCGCCGTGTTGGACTCCTGTCTGACGAAGCCTCCTTGGAGTTCGAAGGACTTATCGATGCACATGTCAGGTCTGAGCTTGTGGATCATGGCATCGACTTTTACCTTATGAGCGCGGGTCGTCTCACGTTTGAAAACAAGGTACTTCTGGAACACCGGATCGTTCCAATCTTCGACCTTGGGGAGGGCGAGACCGTACAAATCCATGAATTTTCTCCTGCAGGATTCACACTGGCAGGGGCCGTAGTAATTCCTGCTGTAGTCAGCAACCTGATATCCTCCCATATTGAAGAAGATGCCGTCGAGATCGTGGGTCGTGATCGTCTCTTCGATGATCTTTAGAGCGTACTCCTGCTGGTAACCGCCGCTGATACAGGCATGAATGTCCCCATTGTAGTCGACGATATCGCCTTTGGGGCTGACGTAGGCCCACTCGGGATGTGCCTCGTAGATCGGCCTTCGGATCTTCGAAAAGTCCGTCCTGGCAAAGACTTTGATGTTCTCTCGATGGCAGGCTTCGATGATGTCCCTGATGCTGTCCCCTGTGAGAAAGGGGCTCTGATAGTGATGCGGAAGCTTGGTTTCATAGCTGGCGATGATTCCTGATGTGTTGATCATGGCGATGGTCGCTTTGAAGGCTTTCATCTCCTGGACGTAGCGTTCGGCGTCGATATCCTGCATATCGATTTCTCGCAGGTTTGTCTGGATCAGTCTCCAGGGCCAGTTTCTCCACCACTCATTCATCTTTTTCCCCCTTGCTTTCTATCTATTGAATGTAATGCTCAGGTGTTTGTATCACGAGATCTCCCCCCAATCAACCAACAGGGTTGATCATCCCAGTTCCTATTTACCACAGGAGGGGGAACCGCTATAATGGGCGGACAATTTATGCCGAAACGGTGCATAAATCTGCGCAATAATCAATCATTCATTAAGAGCAAGAGGTTGAGTCATGAAAGCAGTTCAGAAGGTAGAACCAAAACCGGGAGCGTTCTATCACGATATTCCCGATCCCAAAATCGGTGACAATGATATTCTGGTCAAGATGAAGGCCGCGGCTTTCTGCAAATCCGATGTCGACGTCTACGAATGGTCACCGGGTGTAGCCTCGGCCAACTATAAGCTGCCATTTACGATGGGGCATGAATACTGTGGCGAAGTCGTCGAGGTCGGAAAAAATGTCAGCGGCTTCGAGGTGGGGGATCATGTCGCTGGAGAGACCCATGTTCCATGCGGCTACTGCTACACATGCCGCACAGGCAACCAGCATATATGCGGCAACCAGATGGGAATCGTCGGACGGAACGTACAAGGCTCTTTTGCAGAATACATGAGCGTGCCGGTTGTCGCCGCGGTCAAAGTAGACAAGGCTATGCCCATGGCCCATGGAGCGTTGATGGAACCGCTGGGAGTCGCTCTTCACTCCCTCCAGGTAGCGGAGGTGTCTGGAAAATTCGTTGCCGTATACGGGTGCGGCACGATTGGTCGAATGGCTATCGAGCTGGCAAAGATACTCGGCGCTACAAAGATAATCGGCATCAGCACAACCAAGAAAAAACTGGACGATGCTCTGGCTCATGGCGCCGATGTGGTGATAAACAGCAAGACCCAGAATGTCTCTGAGGTGATCATGAAGGAGACCCAAGGTAGAGGTGTGGCTGTGGCCATCGAAACTACGGGTAATCAGAAGATCATCAATGACATGATTCGAGGCATGCAGATTGCAGGCATTTGCGTTTTGTTCGGAACAATCGACTATCCTCTCACCTTTGATATTCAGTTTACCAGAGAGTTTATCCACAAGGAGATCGTTCTAACCGGCATATTCGGGCGACTCATGTACTCCACATGGGAGCTTCTCAAAGACATTCTCGAATCCGGCAGGCTCGATCCCTCCCACTATGTAGGAGAGGAGATAGCGCTTAAGGAAATTGACCGGGGAGTGGAGATTTTTCAGGATGTTTTGGGCCGAATTGTGATGTATCCATAAGGAGGAGCGGCATGCCGAAGCTTGCAGCCAACCTGACCATGATGTTTCCCGAGTACAAGCCTCTGGAACGCTTCGAAAGGGCCGCCAAGGCGGGATTCAAATATGTCGAGTACCTTTTCCCCTACAAATTCGAAGCCGCGCAGCTCAAGGAGCATATCGACAGGCTGGGTTTAAAACAGGTGCTTTTCAACTGCCCTCCTGGTGATTTTAGCGCCGGGGACAGGGGAATCGCCATATTTCCGGACCGGAAAGAAGAGTTCAAGAAAACCATCGAGACAGCTTTGGCTTATGCCGAAGCGCTCGATGTCGACAGGCTTCATGTCATGGCCGGCATTCCCGATGCGGAGAAGAACCCAAAGCTTCAATACGATACCTATGTGGAGAACATCCGCTACGCAGCGAAACAGGCTTCCGGTAGGCAGATTCTGCTCGAGCCTCTCAACGTTAAAGACGTGCCCGGCTATTTTATCAACAGTCAGGATATCACAGCGCGCATTATCGAAGAGATTGGTGAGCCCAATGTTCGCCTGCAGTTTGATTTTTATCACTGCCAGATCATGCAGGGCAACCTGGCAGAGAGATTCGAGAATCTGCTGAAATATATCGGTCACGTTCAGATAGCCGGCGTGCCGGGCCGACACGAGCCCGACAATGGGGAGATCAACTACCCCTTTCTCTTCGATCTGATGGACCGCCTCGGCTATGACGGATACGTGGGATGCGAGTATGTGCCCGCGGGAAAGACCGAAGCTGGACTGGGCTGGGCCAAGGACTACCTCTAAAGCCCGATCAGCGTGGCTACTCCCTTTTTGGCAATGGCGAGCGATAACTTGCCATCTGAGATCTCGAGGTCCGGCTGAGCTTCGTAGCTCCGGTTGTCGTCGCTTACGACGCAGCGGAATTTCCGGTGATTTGATCCTGACAGCTCCACCGATACTTTGGCCTCCTTGTCCGTTGCATTGATCACGACCATTGCATCGCTGTTTGATGTTCCGTTTGCTCCAAAGGCGCTCGCCATGACTCCGTCAGAGTCGCTCTTGGTTTCGGCGATTGCCATACCTGCTTTACCAATGGGGCAGTAGTGTTTGAAGAGAGAGTAGCCTCTTTCGATCGACAGCTCGCCTTTGTCGCTAACTAGAAAAGCCGTTCCAGGATTCGGGTCTCCCCCTGTCCACTGGCTGTGTCGCTGTACCACGGCCCAGGGGATGTATCCGTTGATTTTGGACTCGTAGATGTGGCGATGAATCGTTGTGAGGAAGGTAATGTCCATCTTTCCCCAGGAGGCGGAGTTGACCCAGCCGTGGAAATCGGGCTTCTTTGCGCGGATGATATCGAGAGGGGCGCTGGTGAAGATATCACGGAAACCGTGGCTGGACATAAGGGCGTAGTTCTCAAGAGCCTTGGCATCATTGACAATGCCTTCGACGTACTTAGTCGTGCCCTCGAGGGCAGTGCACTCCCCGTTGGCCATGCCTACGTCTTCGAGGCCAAAGTTTTTGAGTATGTCGCCCATAAATCCGATGAAATCTACGACCTGCTCCACCGGCCATACCATGTTGTAGTCATGTCTCTGGTGATCCGGAGCATCTCCGCCGTCTTCGGGCCAACGATGCATCTCCTCTTCGCCACCCTCGTTGTGCAGGGAGATGTATTTGATCGGCAGGCCCTCTTTCTCCCGCATATACTTGGCAAAAGAAATCATGTATTTGGCTGCCTCGTATTTCTCCTGCGGATCCAGATCGCGACCTCTCACGATCTTCTGCTTTGTCATCCATGGAGCGGGGCCATAGAGGGTGCATACGAGCTTCAGCTCTTCGCCCCGATCTCTCATCCTCCTGTAACCCTCGCGCCAGAAGTAGCGCATCCATTTGGTTGTCGTCTCGTGGTCGTAGATTTCCGGATTGAGAATCGATGGATCGCCACTCGCTCCCTCGGGCTTCGTGAATCCCGCCTGCAGGGAATCGACAAAGAGCTTCCCGATTGTCGGTCTGAGCCCGTCATCTCCAAAGATCATGTCTATGACTTTCTGTCTATCCACCTCTTGCAGCAGCTCAAAAGAACCATAGTCCTGAGGCCATTTGGAGTAGTCCCTCGTCTGGGCAGCAGCCACATAGTTGACTCCGAATCCGTCCCACTCCCGAAGCGGCCTGTCGAATCTCACCTTGCATTCAGCATTCATCAGTTACTCCTTGATTTGCCCGTTGTTACAATCTTATAGCTTTAAACTTTTCCATCTGTTCGCGGATCGCGACTTCGGTCGGAAGCCGCTCCATGCTAGATGCTCCATAGAATCCGTCCACGTTTTTTGTGTTTTTGAGAATGTATTCCGCATCTTCTGGCATAGAGATAGGACCTCCGTGACACAGAACGATGGCTTCGGGGTTGACTCCCTTTGCGGCATCGCAGATGGCTTGAACCTTGAGCACGGCCTGCTCCAGAGTGAGAGCTGTCGTTGCTCCGATCGAGCCTTTCGTGGTCAGCCCCATATGGGCCACAATGATGTCAGCTCCCGCACCCGCCATGCCTTTTGCCTCTTCCTCGTTGAAGGCGTAGGGGGTCGTAAGGAGATCCATCTCGTGAGCCAAAGCGATCATCTCGATTTCGGGTCCGTAGCCCATTCCCGTCTCTTCGAGGTTTTGGCGCATCATGCCGTCGATCAATCCGACGGTCGGAAAGTTTTGCACTCCGGAAAACCCGATTTCCTTGACTTCTTTGAGAAAGACACTCATCTGCCTAAAAGGATCGGTGGCGCAGACGCCGCCAAGCACCGGGGTTTCTTTGACTACTGTTAGCACTTCTCCGGCCATCTCCATCACGATAGCGTTGGCATCCCCATAGGGCATCAAGCCGGCCAGGGATCCCCGTCCCGCCATCCTGAATCGGCCAGAGTTGTAAATGACGATCAGGTCTACGCCTCCGGCTTCCTCGAACTTGGCGCTGATTCCTGTTCCCGCTCCCCCGCCGATAACGGGTATCCCCTTTTTGATGTTATCTTTGAGCTTTTTCAGGATCTGGGCTCTTGGTATTGCCATGAGTTACTCCTTTTGGGGTTCCGCCAACGAGATGAGTTCGAGCATCATCTCCACGGCCTTGGAGGAAAACTCCGGATCGTTGATGTTGTTGTCGATCTCCACGTATTCAATATCCGGATTCAGGTTCTTTTTGATCGTATCGAAGAGGGCTCGATCAGCCTCGCGATCGCAGAAGAGCTGGCCGTCGCCATCCAGGATCGAAACTCCCCTCAGAGGAATAAGAAAGGCGACTGGCCCCTTTGCCGCATTGGCCTTCTTCGCAAAGATCTCGCCAATCTTTTTGTTCTCGTCGATATTGGTTCTCATCAGTGTCACCGAAGGATTCCACTCGTAGAAGGTCCTACGGGCATCACGGTATTTCTGCGGAACGGTGTCGGGACCGCCGAAGTTGGCCATATCCAGGCAGCCGGGTACTATGAGGTGCGGAATGCCCTTTGCTCCGGGTGCATCGAGGCGCTCGGCTCCTGCATCGAAGACACCGCCGCAAATGGTGTCGGCCCATTCGGTGGTGGTGATATCCAGCACAGCATCCACCAGGCCCTCGGAGACGAGGGACTCCATCGTCCGCCCTCCGGTGCCGGTCGCGTGGAAAACCAGCACCTCGTACCCCTTTGCGGCGAGAGCCTTTTCGCAGGCATTCACGCATTCGGTTGTGTTTCCGAACATGCTGGCCGTGATGATGGGCTTTTCTCCTGTCCCGGCGGGAGGATCTCTCTCTACCATGCCGCAGATCGCTCCGGCCGCTCGCGAATAGATGATGCGGGAGATGCGGTTAATCCCCGCCACATCGACAATCGAGGGGATCATCACGATA
>CAZLRN010000156.1:0-9461 GCA_964561715.1 uncultured Spirochaetales bacterium | reverse complement strand
GTGATGCACGGTATGGATCGATGAAACGAGTCGCGTCAGCGGTTGGTGAAGGTGCGGCAGCGATACGCTTTGTCCATGAGTATCTTAGCTTGGGTCGATCAAAATGAACTGAGAAAAATTGAGCAGATATGCAAATAAAAAAGGGCCGCGAAGGGCCCTTTTTTATCTTGCTTGAGCAATGTGGACTTCAGCCCACCTGATCATTTCTCCTTTAGTCAAATATGGCCATAATTTTATCGATGACTGTAAGGATAGCGCTTTGGATATCGTCACCAACTTCGATTAGATAGCCACCCTGCTTAGTATGCTGGTTAAACGATATGAATTCACTCGCCTTATCTTCATTGATCAATTCGGCTCTGTGGCATCCTCCACATGCCCTTGAGGCTGGCCCCGTGATATAACTTGGTACGTCACCGATGTTTCTGCTCCTGCCCTTAAGCTTATCAGACGCTGATAGTATGCCAGGCAGCGATTTGGATTGATCCGGCACATTATATGCACCTTTTATGTGGCAAGACTCGCAATTTGTATTTCCATGGGTGGGATACGGAGACTCGATGTGATGCTCATAGTGCATAGCTTCCACCGGATTCGCGAAATCAATATCGCCGATATCAAAAGGCTGGAATGAATGAATGGCATGGATATAGGAATCGATCGACCTCGACTGCATTTCCAGATGAGAGCCGCCACTCTTCGTAATGTGACAAAGCCTGCAGGCAACGATGCTTCCGCCCCTATCCGGCGAATGGAAGGTCGTTGCGAGAGCTTCGTGGCAGCTGTTACAGCCATCTGCCACCTTCACGATAGGCTTGTAGAACTTGTCATCAAACGCGTTGGCGCCAAGGTCAAAGGTTCTGGAAACGGCATTGAGCGCAACCTGAATGCCGTCGGCATTTTTCAGAGACGGCATAACAGCAATCTCTACTCTCCTTACAGTTTTATCCGCGATCAAGTCAGCCCATGCCGACAGGTCTGCGACAACTTCCCATCTGCCTCCACCTGCTGATACTGTCTTAAAACGCGGATGCTCTGCCCCTACACCATATTCCAGAGTTCTCTTATCATCTCCGGTAATCTTGCCATCGCGATTGTCGTCAAAAAGTCTTTCGTGCGGACCAATGATGTAGTCCTTCGTGTCATAGCCATAGAGCCCAACCATTACGGTTGGCTTGATGTCCGCCGCATTGAGCCCTGCAATGTCCGGAGACTCAGCCGCGCTGATTTTGATGGTTAGTTTATTGCCGGCTTTCGACGCACTGTCAATCTTTACGGTAACAGCTTCGGAATACTTCTGGCCTTCGGCAGTATAAATAGTCTTGCTGTAGCCTGAGTGAATTTTCCTGAATACTGGAGCAGGACCACCTGCTCTATGGCAGCTCGTACAATCCGTTGAATTCAGGTCCATTGTATCGTGAAGCGGTGAAGTTAATAGAGTTTTTAATGCAAGCTTGTCGGTTCCATGTTCTTCGGAACCAGTCACTGCGTGACAGCTTTTGCAGGTTTCCACTTTAAAATTTGCATCAGTCAGTATGGCATCGAGTTTGCCTTCGTGGCACGTGATGCAGTTCGACATGGACTGGGGATAGGGGAATTCCATGGCATGAGACATATGCACATCATTCATGAGCGTCGTTCTGTATGCGTATGGCTTTAATCTCGCATCCCCGGACTCCTCCCAACCTTCACCATGCTGTTTCTCCAAATCAATGATCATTTGAGGATCATCAACCAGAAGCTGCCAGATAAAATGGCCGCCTTCGCCGTTATCCAGGTGGCAGACTTTGCAGGTGTAAAAATCATTAGTGGCATCATGATTGACCTGACTGTAGATGTAACCGTGCTTGAGATATGGCGTCGTATGGCATTTTTCGCAGCCTGCGGTATTAGCGGCGGAAATGTAATCAACGCCGCCTCCCGTTTCCAGAATACCCGCAAACGGGTATTTGGTGAGTCGAACGCGGGCGGGAAGCCGACCGACCATCTCGTCTCCGCCATATACCACGATGAGACCTCTAACCCTGTTTAAGTCGACGTAATCTATAAAACCTTTGTCTGAGGGGGATTTCTCGACTAAAGTACTGGTAATTACGCCACCTCCATCATAGGTTAGCTTCCCCTTCAGGGTCAGTCTGTCGCCGGCCGGCTCGAACTGGAAATTGGTACCCGTATACGGTACAAAATAAATTCCAAATGAATCTGCCTCTCTGGCATCAAATGGAACGCCGTTTTTGGTCATTTTAAAAGCTACTTTATGTGTATCTGGGGATGATGAAAAAGAGTAAGTCAAGTTTGTCACCTTGATAACATCATCCTGATATAGCTTATTATAAGACGCTTGGTGTTTGGCGCCGGCTTCGCTATGACAAGTCACGCAGGACTCGGGTTGGTTAACAGCCGCACTTTCTTTCCCAAGAGCACCCATGTTCTCTGGAGAACCAACGGCCCCCGCGCATGGCACCAAAACAGCCGATAGCGTTACGACTAGAGCAAAAAGCCCTATGCATCCGACCAACTTCCTCATAATCACCTCCGAAATCTCCGCATACTATCAGTTTGTTGCGGGTATGTATGACGAGCTATATTTCTTACCGAATTACAACTTTCTGTCAAGTGCTAAAGCACATAGGTGTCAAAGCACATAGGGAAAGCTCATAAGGACGCTGTGGTGACGAGTAAATCGGTTTAGGCGGAAATTTCGAACACGAAACTGCTTTCGGCGAACATGCCTATGGCTGTGTCTGTGGCTCAAGGGTTTAAAATTGTAGAACGTTAGCAACTGTTTAAGGACCGACTATTTAGCGCTAGCGGACACTCGCACCAAAGCCTCATTACAAAAAATGAGTTTTCGAATAGACTGTTCTGCATGTACGACAGCGCGCAATCCTTGAATCCACCGGCAAACGAGCTCACCGCATCGCCAACTTTGCGCACAACAGAATCCTGCCACCATGAGTCGCTCCGATCAAGCGGTGGCAAACTGCTCATAGCAGTCGTATTGGCACTGGGCTGCCTTTTCCCGCATGCAGCGCTCAGCGACGGCGATCGAACCGGAGATCTGGATCACGCTCTAAGCCTGGTTCCGCGAAACATCGGCTCAGTTTTCTTCACCAACTGGTCATTGATAAAAACGCAAGAAGGCTTTGAGGGACTAGACGGGAGGAGCAGCGAAGAGGAGAAGCTGGCGTTTGTCGGTTCTCTCAAAGCTCACTCGCCGCCATCCTGGTTCGGCGGCCCAAGAACCATGAGAACGGTCCAGGGCCGCAGCCACGCTGACGAGTGGGGATGGGACACAACGGACCTCGTATGGGAACTTCAAGGTTTGAGTCTGGATACAGGCGACTTCTACATTCTCAAGCTTTCCGAGCACTTTGATATTGAGGGGCTTGCCGACGCTTTGGACGAGAAGGGCTTTGTCCTGCGCGAATATGAGGGCTTTCCAGTCTATTCATTCAACCAAAGTATGAGCGCGCTCCGCACAACAGGATTCGATATCCGGAATACGGCCATCGTGCAGGGCGACGGACTGCTCATACTTTCCACTCACGAAGAGAATATCAAAAAGGTTCTTGACGTTTGTTCAGGAAAGGCGAAATCTCTTCTGGACAGCCCTTACATCGAGGGCATGACGGACCCGCTCCGCGGCAGCGCGGGCGTTCACATCTATGCCGGATTGGACATCTGCCTCCGATTCGGCGGCAACATGGCAGCCGAGATGTTGCATTCGCTGATCGCGGGTAAATCGGCGGCCGAAACGGTGCGCGAGATTGAGGAGAAGCAGAAGGGAACTCCCACCGTATACCCCTACACGGGAATGGGCGTCGGGTACCGCTACGAGGCTGAAAAGCTTCTGTGCACGTTAGTGCTGCATTACCTTCTGCCTGATCAAGCGCAGGCGGATTCGAAGACGCGTTTTCAGTGGGCCGGGAAAGCCCCTCAGCAACAAACAGCAGAAACCTTTCTCAGAGGTCTATTTTTCGGTGACTGAAGCGGTAGTGGATGGAGGCAACCTGACGTTCGTTATCAACCCGAACGGAAACTCTCCTAAGCCTGTGTTCAGAGCGATCGCTTATAGCGATGTTCCTTTTCTCGGATGTCAGTAAAAGACCACCGCTTCGGCGCGGTCCGGGCTCAGTCGGGAGGCCGCACCCCGACCACCGCTTCGGCGGCGGTGCGTCGCTACGACCGCTGCAAAGCAGCGGTACGGGCAAAGCCACGGTCCATCGAAGCACGGCTTCGAAACTGCAGCGAAGATGCAACGAGACCTTAGCAAACTGCACGTTCTCTCTTGCTGAACAGAGACGTCTATATGAAAATGTCTGTCCGTTAAGAATATTTTTTTGAGGAGGAATGTTAATGGAAAAGAATCCCGACATAGAGGCTCTTGATAAGGCCGCCGCAAAGCCGGTTCTCAGGTTGGATCAACTTAAAACCCCTATCGTGATTGATTCGATAAATTTGCTAGAAAAAGACGGCGAATACTATCTTCATGTCCGTTCGAAAGATGGAGCCGAAGGACTGGCTTTTCCTAACAGCAAGGCCTCATATCTATATCCTCTGCTCATTCAACTCGTGATACCGTATTTCCTTGGAAAAGATGCTCGCAATCTCGAAGAACATCTATTTGGCGTTTATCGCTACAAGAGCAACTACAAACTTCAAGGACTTGCACTCTGGTGTCCGGTAGCATGGGTGGAGTTCGCGATACTCGACATGTTGGGGAGGATCACCGATAAGTCAATCGCTGAGCTCATGGGTGAACCCGTGCGCGAATGGATCCCATTCTATGTCGCCAGCGGCCGGCGAGACACTACTCCCGAAAAAGAGGTGAGTTACTTGCAGAGTCTACTCGAGGAAACCGGAGCAAAGGCGGTCAAGTTCAGAGTAGGCGGACGAATGAGCCGGAATGAAGATGCGCTCCCCGCGCGAACTGAGAAGCTTATTCCGCTCGTGCGCAAGACTTTGGGGGACGAAATCGACATACATGCCGATGCAAACAGCTCTTTTGACCCACATCAGGCTATAGAGGTAGGGCGCATGCTCGAAGATATCGGAGCCATTTTTTATGAGGAGCCTTGTCCTTTCGACCATCTCGAAGACATCAAGCAGGTTGCCGATACTCTTTCCATCCCTGTTGCTTGCGGCGAGCAAGAATCGAGCGAGCGGCGCTTCCGATGGATGATCGCCAACAACTGCGCAGATATTCTCCAGCCCGATCTGCATTACTACGGCGGATTGATCCGTTCGACGAGGGTTGCCAGGATGGCTGCGCTAGCTGGTTTGCCGGTAACGGTTCATATTTCGGGTGGCTTCGGGTTCATTTATATGCTCCATTTCGCGACCTTCACCCCTGATATAGGTCAATATCAGGAGTATAAGCGCGGTATCGAGAAATACAGCGTTTTGTTCGAACCGGCGCTTGAGATACGTGATGGGGCTATTAGTGTCCCCAGAGGAGCGGGAACGGGCATCAGAGATATACGGTCAATTATGAGGAACGCCAAGACAATTAAAAACGGTTCATATAAGGATCTATAAATAATGCAACAATTATTACCATAAGAAAGAACTTGAGGTCGTGATTTATGGCATCAAAGGATGTATCTGCAGTTGTCTCGAAATCCGGAGAAATTGTTCATAACCCAGACCTCTGTCGTGGATGCAAGATCTGCGAGGTAGCGTGCTCAGCTTACCATGACGGAATATGCAGCGCTCAGCTGTCGAGAATACATGTGGTTCCCGATGATCTTGCTCTGGAGTTTCCCGCACAGATTTGCCATCAGTGCGAATACCCGAGTTGTTACTATGCCTGCCCGGAGAAAGATAAAGCTATGTGTATCGATGGTGAGACTGGTGCAAGGTTTATCAACGAGGACGCGTGCATCAGATGTGGCAGATGCTACCAAGCATGTCCTTTTACCCCGAGCCTGGTATGGGTGACAGAGGAAGAAGATAAAGCAAGATACTATAAATGCGATCTCTGTCGGGGGAGGGAGATTGGGCCGATATGTGTGGAAGTCTGTCCCCGCGGCGCCTTGACTTACCGAGCAAGAGGTAAATCAGAATGAATCAGATGAATGGCTGGATGGGAAAAACACTAAGGGTGGACATAGGCTCCGGCGAGGTAACTACAGAGGATACTTCGAAATATGTGCCCGAATATATTGGGGGAAAAGGAATCGCGACACGTATAGCATGGAACGAGCTGGAGCCCGGGGTAAAGCCATATGATCCGCAAAACATGCTGATGTTCATGACTGGTCCCTTTACAGGTACATTGGTGCCAACATCAGGTCGAGGTTCTGTCTGTGGGATTTCACCACGGATATATCCCACCCCATGGTTCACATATGGAACAATGGGCGGTAACTGGGCCGCTGAGCTGAAGTACGCAGGATTTGATGCAGTTATCATCAAGGGAAATTCGCCAAAACTTGTTTACTTGTGGATACATGATGGCAAGGTAGAGCTGCTCGATGCCAAAAAGATCACCGGATTTGATACCTTTGTAACACAACATCATTTGAAGGAAAAGCATGGAAACCGCGCTCAGGTTATCTGTATTGGTCCTGCAGGAGAAAACCGTGTACTGTGGTCTACGATACAGCATAGGCTATCCAACTCGATCGGTGATGCCGGCCTAGGTGCCATTATGGGGGCTAAAAAGCTCAAGGCAATTGCTATTAGAGGTACTGGAGGCGTGAGCATCGCGAAGCCCGAAGAATTCATCAAGGTTTGTAGAGAGATGGCAGAAATGATAAAGGGTGGGACCACCAATCATCCGCACCCTACTGATCTGCCTAATCATGCCCCTATAGGTCCCGGGAACCAGCAGTGCAGTCATGGGTGTCCATTGGGCTGTGGTGCGTTGTACAAGAATATACCCGCAGGATTGACAGTTGGAAGCGGAACAAGAAACATGATGTCTCATTGCGAAGACAAAGCATTTATCCTCGGTGATGCCGCTACAAATTATCCCACCAAAGATATTGAAGATATCTACAACGGCGATATGTATGCTCGAGAGACAAAAGCCTTTGGCGAAAGTATAGGCACAGAACTGCAGGCGTTATGCGAAGGATTGGGATTAACAAGCGCCTTTCCAATTAACTATTATCCATGGTTCTGGGTCTGCATTGAAAACGGTGTTACCGAAATCAAGGGTGTCAAGCTAAAACCAGATGAGCCAAGTTTTTGGTTTGATTTTATGAAAAAAGTTGCGTATCGGGAAGATAGCTTTGGTGATGTCTTTGCTGATGACATAATGAGGGCAGTTGATGTTCTCGATCTCCCGCCGGTGGTGAAAAAGGCGGCCAATTTTCAATTCCCCATGTGGGGACAGCCTTCACACCGCCAGGGAAGATCTTACGAGTCGCAGCCTGATCCATTATGGATCACCACTATGCTGCATTGGATAATAGACTCGAGGGATCCGATGGCATGCCATCATCAATCTTCCTTTGTTGCAGGGTGGCTTCCTCTTCACCATGAAGGAAAGGGGGGCACTCCGGATTCCAATTTGGCGAAGCTCAAAGCAACCTATAAGAAGGCATTTGGCACATCAGACGGAATAGAACCCGGATTTGACGATATAGACGGCAAAACGAGGTTGGCAGTTTGGCAGGATAACCGGGCTCAAATAAAGGATTCCCTTCTGATCTGTGATTGGGTGTTTCCAGCAATCCTGCGTACGTTTACTTCGAGAGAGGAATATATAGAAGCAGAAGACTATTATGGTGATATAGATGCCGAGGCTAAAATGCTGGCTCCGCTCACTGGGCTCGATATAGATACAGCCTATATAGACAAAGCTGGAGATAGAATCAGGAACCTAGACAGGGCGCTTCATATCAGGAACTACGGTAGATCCAGGAAAGTCGACGCTACTGGCGAATGGTTCTACGAGTATCCTGAGAAGTCTGATGGAACGAAACTCGATATGAAGATATTCGATGCTGTCTTGGATAGCTATTATAGATATAGGGGATGGGATAAAACCACCGGTCGCCCTACAAGGGAGAAGCTCGAGAAGCTCGGCTTAGAAGACGTAGCTGATGAGCTGCAAACAAGAGGTCAATCCAGGAAAAACGAAAATATAAACCGTTGAGTCGATGCCTTACACTGATCTATTGATTCTATATTCTAAAAAGTGCGGCACCTCGGGGTGAGAGCTTCTCATAACTCTCAGCTCTACAAGTATCTATTTGTAGCTCTCAGAGGATTCTCTTAATTGGATATCCCTATCTTGTCTTGATAGTGAAACCGCTGAACTCGACTTCGCTCCCCAGCGTTCTGAAGACTACCTTGTTTCCACTCATCAAAGCTGGATCCACCTCTTTAAACTCGAGCTTCTTGTTCCCGTTCACATAAGCTGCGAGCACATTCCTGGACTTATTGTAATAGACATCGACAGAGAGGGAGGACGTAATCGACTCTGAAATCGAGACGCTCGCTACCTCGATCATTGTGATGTCGTCATAGGATCGGTAGAGCTGGAGATAGGTTCTGTCGTTTTGATAATAAAACGAATCCCGGGTCAACCAGACGAGGAAAGACTTGCCGAATCCGTACTTGTCACCCTGCCGATCACCGGAAGCGAAAAAGTGAAGGCCGCATCCGATCCAGCCTTTGCCTTTCGCCCTGACTTCGAAGCTGTAAAGTGTTTCCGATTGGCGCTGTTCTACGGGAACCTCGTATTTCGCATAGAGAAGTCCGCTATCGCTCTGCTTGGCAGAAACCGCGCTGGCTGCCCATGTTCCTGAAATCGCCTTGCCTCCGGAGAATCCGGAGAAAACGGTTCGATTCGGAAGCTCCTCTACTGCCGCGGGAACCTCTCTCTCCACGACTCTCTCAACAGTAATTTTTTCCGGCTCCCTCTCCTCCAGCTGCTTCACGCGCTTTTGCAGTGAAGCGATTTCGCCTTCTTTTGTCGTGGGGGGCGCGTTCTGCCAGTAAGAGAGCAAACGTAGTGTGTCGCCGCCGTCCCACTGGACTCGCCCCGAGTATGCCGTGTTTTTGTCCAAAAGGACATCGCTTACGAGCAAGATTCCGCCCTCTTCGGCTTTGAACTTAACATATCCCAGCTCGTACTGATCCAGCAGGTACTTGTCCTCTGCAAAATAAGGCCCCTGTACCTCTGCCCCATCGCTGCCGTTGTAAAGCAGAAGCACTGAAAGGTTCTCACCTGCGTAATCGATCGAACGCACGTAAACCCGGTCCGGCCCGGCTATCGATGCTTTAGCCTTTGAAAAATCGAGCAGATTGGGATCGATCGTTTGAGCTGAGACAACACCCACCATAAACAGCAGAAGAAGAACACATACCTTTTTCATTTTTGTACCTCCATACAGTTTTGAGATAAATCGGAGCGCGATCATTTTATGACAAATTGGCAGCTGAATCAACTAGTTGTATTCGTTCATGTTGAAGCTCCATGATAATGTCCCCTTAGAACTCGA
>CAZLRN010000155.1:0-9562 GCA_964561715.1 uncultured Spirochaetales bacterium | reverse complement strand
AATAATCCGTCTCCTTCCAGGGAGACTTCGCCTGAAAGCTGAGAATGGTCCAAAACCTGATAGCTGATTGATGATACGCTGCCCTTGTTGTCGCCCTGACTCTCTGCGGAATCCGTCACCTGCCCGGCTACACTGAGGAGCGATCGATAGGAGCTGTTGTTATCTGGAGTGAAAACGGAAATGTCGGGAGGAATTTCATCCTCCACAAAGATCAGGAGGTCTTCGTCGATTGGAGGCGGGCAGGTGGTTAGCGTCACCGCCAATCCAAAGAGAAGAGAAATGGGGATTATGCACCTCCATACATTCATAGCTATTCCTCCTCTTCGGAGAAGAGAACGGCCTCGGCCATACTCATATCGGCTGATCTCGTCGCAGAGTCTTCACTTCTGCGGAGATAGGAGAACTGCTCCCCGAAGGACGGATCTTGAGAGATAACCTTGTCAAAGTACTGGGACGATTTATCGTAGTTTTCGAGCTCATAGTAGGATTTGGAAATATTCAAGAGAACCTTGTTGTAGAGTCCGGACTCTTGCTTGTTCATCTCGACGAGACTCTCCTCGACGCTGTGGTAGGTCCGAAGCGCCTCCTGGTACTCCCCTTTTAGGAAGTAGATATTGCCGAGATTGATCTTGGGGCTCAGGTAGTTGCGATCCAGGGATAGGGCTGTATTGAAGGCCTTCTCTGCCTGAGAGTATCGCGCGAATTTGGCGCAGGCGATTCCGAGTTTGTTATAGTCTCTCTTGTGCCCGCTCTCTTTGGCGATCCTCATATGTTCCTCTATGATGCGATCCACAAGTCTGGAGATCTCACCTTTAAATCCGTCTACAATGGCCTCTCTGCTTCCGTACTGCAGCCCCAGGTCTCTCTCCCTCAAACCCACCGGTCTGTAAATACTCTGCGCTTTTCGGGTGAGAATGAAGTTTCTCTCCTCCGGGTTATTGTCCAGCGCCCTGTACTCTTCCATTCCCGTCCGCCAGGCCGTTTGGAAATCATTGCTTCCGATCATAGTGATTTCAACTGGTACCCAGAGCTCCCCATTCACGTTGAGAGTCATATTACTATCCGGATGAACCTCCCGGTAGGATTTGGAGGGCACCTTGGTGTTGAATGCCACATAGATATGTCCCGGGACTGTGATGAATGCAGTCTCCATTCCCACTGTTTCCAGCAGTGAGCAGTACAGAACGGTGAGGTCGTCGCAATCCCCGGTCGCTCTTTTCAGAGTGTCTCTGGCGAGGCTGATGGAATCCACTGTAAGCGGATTCTCCTGGGCAGCGGTGAAGGGAGCTGTAGGGTCTACCTGGTAGATGCAGCCTAGCTCATTCAAACCGTGGTAGACCTGCATCCCAATCTGCAGAGGCTCGCTGATACCTGGCACCTGATCATCCTTGCAGCATTTGCGGATGAAGCTCGTGTAATTCCGAAGGGCGCCATCGGCTGGAGTGATGAAGGCGCCAACCTTGTTATCGTCATCCCAGGTCAAAGCAGTTTTATCGTGTAAGTCATAAGAAATGGGGAATTTCTGTTGGACCGCTTTTCTCCTCGACGTGTAGTCGACGATGACCTCTCCTGTCAGAGGCGTAACGCCTTCGGTTTGGAAGACCTCCTCGTTAAAGGAGGCATATAACGCTACCTCTCTGCTCTCTCCGGGGCCGAGCTCCGGGATCGAGGTGGCCTTTGTCTGGGTATCCATGAAGCCGGACTGGAAAAAGGAGACTTCAACGTCGGTGACGGGATGATTCTCCGTGTTTTTGATTGTTACCTTGCCGATGGGATTCTTTACGTAGTAGCTCTGCATCGCTGCGAATACAGAAAGCAGATCGACGTCTTCGATTTTAATGCTTCTGATGATTGCCTGAGGCGCATCGGGATCCTCGCCCAATCTGTAATGGACTGAAAATCCGATGCCGAAGAGAAACCCATTGAATCTGGCGAGCGGGCTGAAAGAATGAAGGAACTTCACGCTGGGATTGACATCCACGCTGAAGCTGTAGGAAGGGTTCAGTGAGACTCTTCCCCCCAGGGAGAGGAGCATGTTGAGCGTGCTTCTCGAGCCTTCCGGGTCCAGGTTCGGGAAGATCGCCCCGGTCAGTCCGCCTGCAAATTCTGCCCCGATCTCGAAGTTTTTGCTGAAACGATGGAAATAGCCAATTCCCGCGGTACCGTACCAGTGAACATGATTCCATTTTTCAGGATTTTCCCTATCAAGCGAGATGACTTGCATCATTCCCCCTTGGGCAAGAGGCTGAAGCGAGGGGAAGAAGGGAAGAGGCAGCCTCAGAAGCAAGGACAGATCGTATATGCTGACGTCGATTCCGTAGTCACCAAGGGGAGAGAGGTTTTGATACTCGACTCCAAAGGAGAAGGGGTATCTGTAGATTTCGTTATAGTTGATATTTGTCTCTTGAGAGAATAGATAGACCCCTATGCACATGCATAGACACGCGGGAAGACTCTTTTTAATCAGATCCAGGCTTTTTTTTTGTAGCCTCCTGTCGCCCTTGGATCGCACTTTTTTTCTCCGCCAATGTTAATGCTATCACATTGCAGGCTGCTACACAACGCAGAGAGAGCCTCCAGCCTCCTGCACAGAGAGCCTCTGGGTGGCAATGCCGAAATCGGCAGATCTCTGGGCTGCTTGGTCAATGGCTTGGTTTTGGTGTATCATTTTAAATGTGAACTTATCCGGAGAGCAATAGTATGGCTAAATTGCGCCTATTGTTGGTTGTATTGGTGATATCAATCGGCTTTTCTCCTCTCATCTCGAGTCAATCTCGTCCTCGGGGAGAGCTCGAGGTCGTCTTCCTTGATGGCATTCTCGAGATGCGTAGCGGCAGTAGCTGGATCGAGGTTGAAGTGGGAGATCTTGTAGACCGAGATTCGTATTTGCGCCTGGAAGAGGGTGGCATCGTGGAGCTCTTAGACGGTTCTGTGAGCGTAACGATCAGCACATCCGGCGTTTACCACCTCGCCGATCTGGTCCAGAAAGTCGCGAGCCGCTCCTCATCAACGGGCGTAGGACGATTCCTCGAGAATGCTCTGGAGGAAGTGGCCGGAAGGACGCAATCCCGCACGACCGCCGCCGTGCTGGGAGCTAGAGCCGAAAAAGCGGAAACACCGGAGATCGGATGGGTCGATGAAGAGGAAGAAATTCTACGGGAAGGAAAGGACCTGCTGGGGGAGGGCAAATACGAGGAGGCCCTTCGCTTCTTTCAGGATGCCGAAGCCGAAGCACTGGATGAGCAGGAGCAGCAGCTTGCGTTTTATGTTGGTTACAGTCTCGCATTACTTGGCAGAAGAGGAGCGGCACTTAAGAAATTGACCCGACTTGACCCTGAGCCGACTGCAGCCTACTACGAAGACTGGGTCGTCGTGCAAGGACAGCTCCTTTTCGAGAGCATGGCTTACGAACAGGCCATCAAAGTTGCTGAATTATATATGAGCACCATACCAGAGGGTGATAAGAGGCAGGTGGTTTCATTCCTCGCCGGCCTCTGTTATCGCGAGCTCGGCGATTCGGAGCAGGCTCGGAAGTATCTGGAGCAGGCTTACCGAATCGATCCGGAAACGGAAATCGGCAAAGCGGCCAAAGCCCAGCTTTGACCAATCTCTCCCGATCGGTTACCCTACCGGTTCATGAAGATCATCGATTTCCACACCCACGCCTTTCCCGATTCTTTGGCGGAAATCGCCATGCCTCGTCTCGAAGGGGAGGGCAATGTCAAGGCGTGTCTTGATGGTAAGCTCTCGTCCCTTATCGGCTCCATGGATCGTGCCGAGATTGCGAAGTCCGTGGTCTCCTCCATTGCTACAAAGCCCTCCCAGTTCCAGTCCATTCTCGATTGGTCAAGAAGCATAGTCTCAGAGAGAATTATCCCTTTTCCCTCGATTCACCCCTATGATCCCGAAGTTCTTGAGCGAGTCGATATTATCGCTAAGGAGGGTTTCAAGGGAATCAAGATGCATCCCTATTACCAGGATTTTGTGCTCGATGATGAAAAGCTGTACTCCCTCTATGAGAGGATCAGCGACAGGGCACTGATCCTCCTGGCGCACACGGGCTTCGATATTGCCTTTGAGCGAAAACGCATCGCCGACCCCGAAAGGGTCCTGCGAATCGCAGAGCGCTTTCCCGATCTCAAGCTGGTCACTTCACATTTTGGGGCGTGGGAGGATTGGGAGCAGGTCGAAAGGATGCTGGTGGGCCGGCCCATCTACATGGACATTTCCTACTCTTTCGAATATATGGATCCCGAGGCAGCCAGAAGGATATTGACATCCCATCCCCAGGGTTTTCTCCTCTTTGGCACAGATTCACCCTGGGGCGACCAGAGAGAGACCCTCGGCCTACTTAGAGATATGAACCTCGAAGCTCAGAGGCTATCCGCCATTCTCCAATCCAACGCCGAACGGCTCCTGAAATTGAGCTGATCGCCTAAATGCCTAAATTTCCCTGGGATCATCGCCTTCGGGCATCTGATCCGGCATTTCGTTCGTCTGCGTAGTTTCCGCTGGGGGTGTTCTCTTGAATATCCTCCTGATGTCGTCGAATACCATGAAGAGGCAGGGAACGAGTATCAGGGTCATCGGGGTTGCGGCGAAGATGCCATACCCCAAAGTCAGCGCCATGGGTCTCATGTAGAGATCGGTGCCTCCGATCCCGTAGGCCAGAGGCATCATGCCCATGACGGTTGTAATCGTTGTCAGGAGAACAGCCCTGAGGCGATCGGATACGCCCTCGGCGACAAGCTCGCGAATCGGCGCCTTGGGTTTAGCCGCCCGGAGATTGTTGAAGTGGCTGACCAGGACAAGGGAGTCGTTGACCGCCACACCGATCATTCCAATCACCCCCATCATACCCAGAAAGCTCATGGACTCGCCGTGAAAGTGCAGCGCAAAAACGACTCCAATCATGCCAAAGGGTATCACGATCGCCACCAAAAGGGGCTGCGTAAAGGAATCAAAGAGCAGAACCAGCAGGAAGTAGATGCCTATGAAGGCTATGAGGAAGGTCGCCATGAGATTCGCTATCGATTCGGAGCTCTCTTCGGCTTCGCCGCCTGCCCTCAGCTGCATGTCCGGAAACCTCTTGTCGATGTCGGGGAAAAAGGAGAGCAGCTCGTTGGTTGCATCGATCGATGTGTTGAGGTCCTGATCCAGGTCCGCCTCGATGGTGGTCGTTCTGTCTCCGTCGAAGTGGCGAAAGGCGCTGGGGCCTGGGCCGGTTTCGAGACGGGCCACATCTCTCAACTTGATCAAACGTCCCCGGTCATTGGGAATGGCCAGATTGTAGATGTACGAGAGATCCTGGCGGGCCGACTTGAGGAAGACAACGCGGAAATCCACATCCTCGTCGCCGTCACGGAAGCTTGTGACCGTCTCGCCGTCAAAGGCGGTGCGCACGTTCTGGGCGATATCGGCCACCGTCAGGCCCAACCTGGCCAGCTGGTCGTAATTGACCTTGATCTCGATCTGCTCTTTGCCCTCCTTGTCGTCTCGGTCGATATCTTTGACGCCCCGGATTCCCCCCAGCTTCTCCACCACCGCGTCCGCGAGCTTGGCCCTGACAGCGTTATCGTTGCCGATAGCCCTGATCGAAATAGCCTTGCCAACCGGCGGACCGCCGGCCTCGACGACGAAATTGACCTTGGCCATGCCGGGTATCGCGGTGACTTTGTCTCTGATCTCCTCTATGATCTGGTCCACATCCCTCGCCCTCTTGGAGTAGGGAGTGAGCTTGATCATGACCATGGCGTAGTTTTCGCCGGCCATGAGATCGCCCTGCAGAACGGATATCCCCACTCTCGTGATGAAGGAGTCCAGCTCCCCTTCCGGCAGATCCCAGAGAACCCTTTCGACTTCCGCTACCTTTTCGGCGGAGACTTCCAGAGTCGATCCCGGCTCGAGCTCGAGAAGCGCGTAGAACTCCTCGGCGTTTTTGGAAGGGAAGAGGATGAATTTGAGATTATTCACTGCAAAGAGGATGGTCAGAGCGAAGGCTACGACAAAGAGAAGGAGCAGCAGATACCGGGCTCTTAGGTAGAGCAGGGCAAATTTGCGGTAGCCTCTCCGCAGGACATCGAACCACTTGCGAACGGCCGCCCTCTCGGCACCCTTGGCGGCTTTCTTTTTCTCCATTCCCCGCACCAGGTGCGAGGGCAGGGCAAAAGTCGATTCGAGGAGAGAGAAGAAGAGGGCCAGGGAGACAGTGAGGGGAATGACATACACGAATTTACCCAGCATTCCCGTCATGAAGAACATGGGGGCAAAGGCGAGAAAGGTCGTAAGAACCGTTGTGAGGACCGGGAAAAAGACCTCTTGCAGCCCATCGACCGCGGCCTGCAGCGGAGTCGCGCCCGTCTCTCTATGCCGGCTGATGTTTTCCGAAACGATAATTCCGTCGTCCACAATGATTCCTATCAGGAGCACCATGGATGTCAGCGTGATGGAATCGAGAAAGGAGCCGAACATAGGAAGCAGAAAGAAAGTCCCCAGCACTGCGATCGGAATTCCCATGGCCACCCAGAAGGCGATTCGGAAGTTAAGAAACAACGTGAGAACCAGGAGCACCATGGCGAGGCCGATCACCCCGTTTGTCAGCGTGATATTGAATCGGTCCTCGACCGTTTTCGAGAGATCCCTCGTAAGATAGATCTGAACAGGCCCGTACTTGAATATGCTGACGCTTTCCTGACGTCCGGTGATGCGGTTCCAAAGGGTCCTGATCGAATTGAGAATGCCGGCTCGCCTGTCAGCGGGTACTGCGACATCGGTGTATCCGGCAATAAGCCCTTTCCCGCTTTCCTCCTTTATGAGTTTCTTCACTGCTTCGACGGTTCTGATGATATCGGCCTTGTCGGTTTTATAGATCTCCATCGAGATGGCTTTCCGTCCCTTGACCCCGGTAATGAGATCCTCTTCTTCGAAATCATCCCGGACGATAGCGAGATCCTTGACCTTGATGAGAGGTCCTTCGAAGGTGGTGCGAACAACGACCTCCGCCACTTCGTAGGGGTTCCGAAACTGAGCCAAGGTCACGACGTTTCTCTCGCTCGTGTAGGTCTCGAGGGTTCCTCCCGTGGCCCGGATGTTTCGGCCCTGAATCGCTGCGATGATGTCCCTCAGGGGAATCTGATACCTCTCGAGAGCCTCAGGAGAGACCTCGACCTGGATCTCCCTTGCCCTGTAGCCGTACTTTTCGATTCTGGAGACTCCCGGGAGGTCCAGAAGCTTGCTTTCGAAGTGCTTGGCAATCTCCCTGAGGTCCCTGTAGGCGATATCGCCCGTGATTCCCACCTCGAGGATTTCGATAACCGAGTTGTCCACTTCGATCACCGTCGGAGAATCCTTCACCGCCTCTGGAAAATCCGTCACATTACTCACCGCCTCACGGATATTTCTTTTCACCTTTTCCTGATCCTTCACGTCGGGATCGATCGTCACGGTGATGGACGAATAGTTCTCCATCGATACCGAGGTGATCGTGTCGATTCCGGAGACGGCTTTGAGCTCGTCCTCGATCTTGTTCGTTACGTTGAGCTCCACGTCTTCCGGGGCGGCCCCTGGGTACTGGGTTCGTACGATCATCATGCCGAAGTCGACGGTGGGGAAGATATCCCGCTTTATGGTAAAGAGGGAATTGAGCCCGAGCAGGAACACCATGATCACAAAGAGATTGGCTACGAGGTGGCGTTTGGCGAAGAATTCCCACACCTTTTTCATCATCGAACCTCCATTACTGTCTGGAAGCGAATCACCGTGATTTGTAGAGCTCATCCATCAGAGCCCTGTATTGGAGAACGAGTTTGTGATAACTCACGGCGTTGCCGGCGTAGCTCAGCTTGGCGTTTTTCTCATTATCCCTCGCCTGGATGACGAAGTTCAATTCTCCTCGACCTTGGTTGTAGAGCTTTAGCTCTTCCGTTGTGCGTTCCTGTGCGCTTTTGATGAGCTCTTTGTTGAGCTCTAGGATCTGCTCCATCTCCAGGATTTGGATCATGAGAGCTCTAAGATTCGCATCGAGGGTCACCTGAAGATCCTTGACCGTCTCAGCCAGCTGCTCGAGTTGTGAATCCGCCTTTTTTATTTTGCTCGACGGCTGCTGGTAATGCGTTGGCACCTTCAGCTCCAGGTCCACATGGAGATCGGGATGAATGATCTCCAAGCTCTTTACGAACTCGCTGTCACTACCCTTGATCGAGCCGCTAAGGGTTAGAGTGAGGTCCGGTTTCATCTCCTGCTGATAGCCCCACTTTGAGTGATCGAGTTGAGCCTGGGCCAGCCGCAGAGGTTCGAGCACTCGAGCCCGTTGTTTGAGCCGTTTTGAGCTTTCTTCGAGCGAAGGGAGGGTTTCGAGCTCGTAGAGCTCATGCCGTGGCGCGCTTCGATAGATATCCCCATTCTGCGCTATGACCGCCAGTTCGGCCTGCTTCGCCTTCCATTGGGATTCTAGTTGAATCAGGCCCTGCTGTGAGCTGCGGATCGCGTCCTCGGCCCGGATCACGTCGACCCTATCTACGAGATTCGCCTGAAACAGCTTGGTTGTTTGCGCTAGCTGTTCCTGTGCCAGCTCCAAGCGTTCGCGGTTGAGGTAGATCTGCTCCGAGTAGTGCAACCAATCGATAAATCTCAACGCTACGTCCAGTAGAAACTCCTCATCGCTCTCCACTGCCTCTACCTCACTCGTTTTGATGTTGTACTTATTGAGGTCATAGCCAAGGCGATAGAGGACTCCGCCGAGGTTTTTAAGGAGGGGTTGTATGTAGCTCAGAGAGACACTCTGCGTAAAGAGGTCGGTATCTGAAACTCCACCGCTAAGACTTGCGACATTCTCGGATCGGGTATAATCAGACTGAAGCGCAAGCTCCACCTGGCCGCCTGTCTCCCAGATGCTCTTGCTCAGTGAAACCTCTCCTCCCACATTGTGAGCCCCTTCGGCCGGCGAAGCTGAAACCTCGCCATAACGGTTGTAGAAGGGCTGAAGGGCAAAGATCCACTCCTGCCCACCCAATAGGCTTTCGCCTTCCCATCGATCGATTTCTGCATTCAGGGCTTCCTTGTTGAAAAACGGATGCTTGTCTACCACCATTTTCAGATACTCATCCAGCGTTATAGGTTGGCCTGACAGGACATCCTCTGCTATCGCGGAGAATTGCGTGCTGAATAGAACCAGCATTCCCAGTATTAAGCTATATTTCATGATCCTCTCCTTGTGAGATACCCAGGCCGGGGATTTTGATATGCATTCCGACGAAAAGGTGAGTCGCATCATGTCTATTCAGCAGAGGCTTCGCTGCTGTTTCGAAGCCGCGCTGCAGGTGAGCGGCTGAGCCCGCACCGCCGAAGCGGTGGTCTTTTACAGAGCTGAGGCGCGATAAGCCATGTTAAGCAAAGCTTCGAGATGAGTCAATTGTGCAATTCGGGCTCAATTTCTTGTTATTCTAGCAAGATTTTCCGAAACCGATCTGAGACGGAATTGCTACAAGCTTGCTCTGCAAGCAGCTTGCTTCTGCAAGCAGCTTGCTTCTGCAAGCAGCTTGCTTCTGCAAGCAGCTTGCGGAGC
>CAZLRN010000154.1:1351-9580 GCA_964561715.1 uncultured Spirochaetales bacterium | reverse complement strand
CAGCTCATCCAGCTGCTGTGCAAGCGGAATGGCAGGCCCTTCGTGACCTCTACTCCATGAGCGCCGCATAGGAGGGATGAATGGGTGAAGTGATCGAAACGAGCTACGAACCGTTCGCCGAAGACTACCTCTCAACTGCAAATGACAAGTTCGTATTCAGTCAATATGAAAGACCATATCTTACGTCACTTCTTCCAGACATGAGCGACCTCACAGTGCTCGATGTTGGATGCGCCACCGGATTCTATTCCAAGTATTGTCAGGAGCGTGGTGCAAAAATAATTTGCGTCGACGCAAGCAAGAAGATGGTCGATCATACTGTCCAACTATGCGATGGAAAAGCCGAAGGACATGTACACGACATAGCAGAGCCAATGGGATTTATCGAAAGCGATTCGGTACATGTGATCATATGTTCGCTGGTGCTGCATTACATTGAAAAATGGGACGGCATCCTGAGCGAGTTCCATAGGATGCTTAAAAACGGTGGTATCTGCGTGATCTCGACCCACCATCCCGTAAACGATTATACGCGCTTCAATCAGAACAACTATTTCCGTACGAGGTTGATCGAGGATGAATGGAAGAACTTCGGCAAGCCGTTGCGCGTAAAATACTATGTACGTCCATTGGGCGCGTACATCGAACCATTGGTACGGTGTGAGTTGACTTTGACAAAAGTTGCTGAACCGATGCCTTCTGAAGAGCTGAAAGAACTAAGCAGAGAGTTTTTCCGTAACCTTCGACGGCATCCACTCTTTCTCTTCTTCGTGCTGGAAAAGAAACCGGATAAATAAAATAGAATGCAAACTCAAAGTGCCTAGAATTCTAGTGTCGGTGACTGGGCCGTACGATGACAGACGAACTGGATTTTCTTGAATAAGGCGTTATAATTTATATTGGAAATTTTATTTTTGGAGATGATATGAAAAAACAACTGCTTCTGATTTTAGCTATAGTTCTCGCATTTGCGATTTCTTCCTGTGATACGAATATGGGCACTCCTCCTGCCTTGGTTTTGACCTTTTCTCTTGATGCTTGGAACCCTGGCGGTTCAGGTGTACTGGTCGATTACACATTGACTAATGATGGCGAAGAAGACCTGGAAAACTGCAAGATACAGATGATCCCGATGAAATAGAAGATTACACATACTGGACAGACGGTGTTGATCTAGATGTAGGCGAAACATACAGCGTTGATGATGTTGATATAGCCATTTCTATTTTAGACACTCCCGCTGATGTTTTTGTCCTTGCTGCAGGTTTCGATAATCCTCCGGACGCGAAAAGCGGTTCTGGAAGAACCATTATTTACTATCAGCATTAGATTCCACAAGATTTTTACATTGCTACAACTAACAGCGTAGATTCCGCGCTTCAGGTAGCCTTATAAAGTCTATACTTGTATCATCTCGAAAGAAAGAACAGAATTCCCTGCGGTTATGGAGAAAAACATTGAAGATATTGGATAAAAAGTGCCTCGCGACATCATTATACCCAAAGGAGGAAAGAAGGCATGTATGCTCAGTTCAAGCTCGCGGCGGTTCAGGCCGAACCGGTTTATTTCGATCGTGAGGCTTCGACCGAAAAGGCCTGTCACCTTATCCATGAAGCAGGTGCGCAGGGTGCCACGCTAGCCGCCTTTGGCGAATCGTGGCTGCCTGGTTACCCTTTTTTTGTGTGGGGATCAGCAACGAAAGAGGTAGAGGCTGAATACCTGGCTAATGCCGTCGGAATTCCCAGCGCCACCACCGAGCAGTTATGCGAAGCTGCTCGTAACGCCAAGATTGATGTAGTCATCGGTGTAGCCGAAAGGGACTCGCAGACACAGGGCACAGTTTACTGCACATTGCTTTTTATCAGCAGTGATGGACGGATTCTGGGACGCCACAGAAAGCTTAAGCCGACGAACAGAGAACGGACCGCCTGGGGCGAAGGAGATGGGAGTAGCCTGACAGTTTACGATCGACCGTACGGAAAAATTAGCGGCCTTAATTGCTGGGAGCATAATATGGTGCTCCCAGGATACGCGCTGATGGCTCAAGGTACGCAGATCCACGTCGCTGCCTGGCCGGGAATAAAGAGCTCGCGGCACAAGTTATTGTCCAGGGCCTTTGCCTCTCAAGCAAGTGCCTACGTCATTGATGTGAATTCTATACTGTCTGCTGAAATTGTCTTTGATAAATACAAAGATTTAGCCAGCGGTTTTTCAGACAGGTATAAGGAGTTTTGCACCAGTTTTCCCGGAGAGAGCTGCATCATCGCGCCAGGAGGTCAGATCATTGCTGGTCCTGCTGACAGAGAGACTATCCTCACGGCTGATTGCTCGATGGAGCATGTCTTCGCTGCCAAGGCGGGCATTGATGTTGCGGGTCACTATTCCAGACCAGATGTCTTTCACCTCCGTGTCGACCGTACCGCCCGCCACCGCGTAGTGGAAATGGAAGAGCGAGAATACGAAGCCGTTGAATCCGAAACGGAACCTGAGCAATAGGGCCGAAACGTGTTCTGCAGCTTCTGAGGCGCTCAAATCGAAAGCTATCCCAGTCAAATATTTGCGGAGGAGATTGCTTTGAAGACTCCTGAATCCGCATCAGACATCACTGTTGATTGGCTAAAGAGCGTACTGCCGCAAGAGCATGCTGACTGCGAGCCTGTGTCGGCAGAAGTTGAGCCGGACTTCGGCGGACCGAGTCTGCTAGGGAGGATCGTTCGAGTCAGGCTTAGATACGCAGCACCGAGATGTGAGCCATCTTCTGTAATCGTAAAGTTTCAGGCCTGCTCTGATTTGGATTGGGAGGCGCGGATCTTCCGGCTTCTCTCAGAAGCTAGGCTGCTTTCTGTGCCACAGTTGTTGGGCGCATTCGAGCATGGGACGTTGATTCTGGAGGACCTGTCTCCAGCAAAGTCGAGGCCGCAAGCAAAAGGCTGTACTTTGCGCCAGGCGTATGACGTGCTCGCGATACTCGCCGAAATCCATGGTCGCTTTTGGGGCGATCCCAGAGTCCCATCATTCGAGCCGGAGCGTTTCGCAGGAGTGATCAATTTTAACATGGAACAGTGCTGGGAGCCTTTCAAAAGCAGGTACCGTGAGATGATCGGCGATGTGGAAGCTGACTTCGAGTGGATGTGGCGTAACTCCGAAACAGTCTCGGCTCATCGTCTCTCTGAGCCGACAACGCTCTTTCACGGAGACGTGCACGCTGAAAATCTGCTCTTCGGCAAGGCAGGAAAGAGGGGGCCAGTCTTGCTAGACTGGCAGCTTGCAGGCCGGGGCTTGGCGATGAATGATATCTCATTCTTTCTGGTCAAGAGCCTTACAGTGAAACAGCGGAGGGCGAACGAGAAGCGGCTGTTACAGGAGTACTTCGAAATGCTACCGAAAGGGGTACGAACCGAGTATAGTTATGACCGCATGCATCTCGACTACCGTGCCTGTGTTACAAGATCGATATTGAGCGCGGTAATGCTTGTTGGTCCAAGGTTCTTCGACCGGCCGGATCGCCTTGATCTCGCAGATGTTCTCGCTACGCGTGTCATATCCGCTGTGCGAGACCTCGATCCTGTGGCAGCGTTCCGTGAGTTGGACTCTAGACGATACTACACTTGAATGACCACGTTGCCCTTCTTGTGACCAGATTCCACATAGCGATGAGCTTCGACGATCTGCTCTAGAGGATATTCCTTGTCGATCACAACCTTGACCTCGCCTTTTGCTATGAGCTTTTGTACATACTCGAGCTCGTCGACTTTCTCACTGGTGGGTGATTTTACTGTGGCAAACCTGCCGCTTTCGGCGAGGGAACTGGCGCATCCAGATTTAGAAATCTTACCGACAGCGTCAAAAATGATGTCGTAGGTTTCTCCATTCTGAGTGAAGTCCGTTTTGGTGTAGTCAATGACCTGATCAGCTCCGAGGGATTGAACGAGATCGGTGTTGGACGTGCTGCATACGCCTGCAACCTCGGCTCCGAAATGCGTGGCCAACTGGACGGCGTAAGTTCCTACCGAACCTGAAGCGCCGTAGATGAGAACCTTATCTCCGGCTTCGATATCTGCCCGCTTGAGAAGTTGCATCGCGGTCATGGATCCTACGCTGGCGGCTGCAGCCTCCTTGTAGGATACTTCTTCCATTTTGTGGGTTATCACTCCCATTTTTGGATTTTCCGGCACGCAAACATATTCGGCGTTGGCTCCATATGTCAGTCCAGTGGTTGTTCCGAACACAGCATCGCCTTTCTTGAAAGCGCTCACTCCGCTGCCGGTTTCTTCCACCTCGCCGGCGTATTCGACTCCGGGTATCTTCATGGCTTTGAATCCGAACAGAGCACCCAATACAGCCAATAGCACTCGAGAAAACCTGCGCATGATGACGTCGCCGGCTGTGACCGTCGCATAATGGACTTTGACGAGGATTTCATTATCTTTGGGAATAGGCTTAGCGGTTTCTGTGTATTGCAATACTTCGGGCGATCCTGATTTCGGACACAGCACGGCTCTCATCTCTCCCTCCTAGCCGGGGTATATTGTGATTGACACACACTGTAAGTTAAATTTGCATTGTCGGTAAGTCAAAGGGAAAAACATGCAAAGATGCTGGCATTCCGTGTATGGTGAGCGCTGCCGTGAATGAAAGGGATACTTATGAAAGCCGTTGTATACGAAAGGTATGGATCTCCGGATGTTCTCGAACTAAAAGAGGTAGACAAGCCCACTCCCAAGGATGATGAAGTTTTGATAAAAGTTCATGCAGTAGCAATCAATGATTGGGACTGGGGTCTTCTTCACGGAACTCCATTTTCGAGCCGACTTTTTTTCGGTCTTTTCAAACCGAAGAAAAAGATACTCGGCTCTGATATCGCAGGGCGGATTGAAGGAGTCGGCAAAAATGTAAGCCGTTTTCAACCAGGTGATGATGTGTACGGGGACCTAAGCGAAAATTGGGGCGGCCTTGCCGAGTATGTCTGTGCTCGTGAAAATGCACTAGCCCTGAAGCCGGCTGTCATGACATTTATCGAAGCAGCGGCGATACCCCAAGCGGGCATGCTTGCGCTGCAGGGGCTTCGTGATACCGGGCAGCTTCAACATGGGCAGAAGCTCTTGATAAATGGTGCGGGAGGAGGTGTAGGCACTTTTGGCGTGCAGATTGCCAAGCTGTACGAGGCTGAAGTGACAGGTGTTGATAGCTCAGGGAAATTGGAGATGATGCGCTCGATGGGATTTGATCGAGTCATCGATTATGCAAAAGAAGATTTCACTAAAATGGAGGCGCATTATGACCTCATTCTAGATGTTAAAACCAATCGCTCGGTGTTCGATTACGCACGTGCGCTAGCACCCAAAGGAAGCTATGTCACAGTCGGCGGCTCCAGTGGCCGACTCGTTCAAGCCTTGCTCCTGGGACCGTGGATTTCGATGATCAGCAAAAAGAAGATACGTATCGTCATGCTGAAACCAAACAAGGATTTGGCGTATTTAAACGAGCTTTTCGAAGCCGGAAAGCTCAAACCTGTGATTGATGGACCCTATAAACTAAATGAAGTTCGTGACGCCTTTATGCATTTTGGAAATGCAAACCATAAAGGCAAAGTAGTCATCTCTTTGGAGAATGATTAATCTTATAACCAAAGCGCTGCACTCGATTGCTTCCGTCGCAATTCAAAGCGGAGGCAGAGCTTGTTTGTGACAGGGAATACTCATGAAAGCCATTGTTTGGACAAAATACGGACCACCGGAT
Source organism: uncultured Spirochaetales bacterium (assembly GCA_964561715.1). Lineage (GTDB taxonomy): Bacteria > Spirochaetota > Spirochaetia > SZUA-6 > CAZLRN01 > CAZLRN01. Next base: position 3,841 of record CAZLRN010000154.1, on the reverse strand, counting down.
GTCCTCAAGCTGGCAGAGGTGGAGAAGCCTGCCCCGAAAGACAATGAAGTACTGATAAAGGTATATGCGGCGACAGTAACAGCAGGGGATTGCGAGGTGCGAAGCCTGAAAATTCCTTTCCTGTTGCGGCTTCCACTGAGGATCTATGTAGGCTTCACAAAACCAAAAAGGCTAACGATTCTTGGACAGGAGCTATCAGGCGTCGTCGAAGCAGTCGGCAAAGAGGTAAAACGATTTAAGCGGGGTGACAAGGTTTTTGGCTCTACCGGTTTTGCTCTAGGCGCTTATGCTGAGTACGCATGTCTGCCCGAAGCGACTGAGGATGGGGTGCTGGCTATAAAGCCGGCCAATACGACTTTTGCGGAAGCCGCAGCCGTTCCTGTTGGCGGCCTCGAGGCATTGCATTTTCTCAGAAAAGCAAACATCCTGAGCGGTCAAACGGTGTTAATTATCGGTGCAGGCGGAAGCATAGGCACTTTCGCCGTACAGCTCGCCAAGTCATACGGAGCCCAAGTGACTGCCGTGGATAGCACAGCAAAGCTAGAAATGCTGCGGTCGATTGGTGCAGACAAGGTCGTTGACTACACTCGAGAAGATTTCACTAAGAACGGTGAAACCTATGATGTAATCTTTGATGTACCGGGCAAGAGCTCCTTCTCACGTAGTATTAAATCGCTAAGGAGAAATGGAATTCATCTTCTAGCTAATCCAAGGCTTTCGCATATGGTCCGAGGGAAATGGATTTCAATGACAAGCAGTAAGAAGGTCCTATTCGGCTCAGCAAGTCAAAGGACTGAAGATTTGATCTACCTCAAAGAGCTTATTGAGGCGGGAAAGATAAAACCGGTCATAGATAGACGCTACCCTTTGGAGCAGACAGCCGAGGCTCACAGCTATGTCGAGAAAGGGGACAAGAAGGGGAATGTCGTCATCGCTGTTACGGAAAATGAAAACATCTAAACGCATCGACTGCTCGAGGATCCAGGCACTGCTATTGCCAAAGAGTTTGAGCGCCTGAAAAAGAATAGTAGGAGAGTAAATGAAAACAATAACTGAATACCGAGAGTTTCTGAAAGGCGATCTTTGGGGCAACTGGGAAGACCTTGATCGAGATCAAAAGAAAGGAATACAACCTCCACAATTACAAAAACCATATCCTGCGGATGCAAGCCTCTTGGAGCTCGTGCCGCCAGAGAAACTTTCGGTTGGACAGGTTCCTTTGATCGACGTTATTGCTCAGAGAAAAAGTGAAAGAAGTTTTTTGCCGGACCCGCTAACTCTGGAGGAGTTGTCCTTTCTTCTCTGGGCAACCCAGGGAGTGCACGCAAACTCTGGCAGACATCGTACTGTTCCGTCTGCTGGAGCGCGCCATCCCTTTGAGACCTATCTGATTATTAACAGGGTAGAGGATGTTGAACCTGGGCTTTACAGATACCTGCCGTTCGAGCACTCGCTATTATTTCTGCGCACAGATCCAAATTTATCGGAAAAGGTATCGGATGCATGTCTTGGACAGACATTCTGTGGCGAAAGTTCAGTAGTATTCTTTTGGACGGCTGTTCCCTACCGCACCGAATGGCGATACAGTGTCATAGCACACAAGATGATCGCCATCGATTCCGGACATGTCTGCCAGAATCTCTATCTGGCTTGCGGATCAATAGGAGCAGGCACCTGTGGCATAGGCGCATACGATCACAAAAAGGTTGATAGGCTTCTCGGAGTGGATGGGGAAGATGAGTTTACCGTCTATCTCGCTCCTGTAGGAAAGGTCCCGTAATCCTGGCGTGCTCAGACAACAATGGGATCAAATCCGCTCTTTAGATAGGGACGCCCATTACAAGCGAGGCGTCATACGAAAGAAGGAAAGCGTTATGGAGTTTTACAGCGTAATCGAAAAAAGAAGAACTATCAGAGAATTCTCTTCTAAAAGCGTACCAAAAGAAAAAGTATTGAGGATACTGGAAGCGGGTTTTAAATCTCCAACTCACAATCATCTGCGAGAATGGGACTTTCTTTTGATTAGTGAAGAACCAGTACGCTTAGCAATTGTTAGCATAGAAAAAATTCCTGATAAATGGAGTGGGGATAGACTTCAAGAGCTCTTGCGAAATCATGAGGAGATCGCCAAAGAAATGTATCTAGGTGCTCTGCCAAGACAGAAGCAAATGATCCTAGCAGCGCCTGAGCTTTTGGTAGTAGTCTATAAGCCCAAGACTCAGGTTTCTGAAAGCAAACGAGTCTATGATTTAAACGGCTTTGCCTCTGTATGGTGTTGTATTGAGAATATCCTGTTGGCAATGGCGGAAGAAGATCTATTTGGAGTAACCTTTGTCCCGCAGCATACAGAGGATCTAAAGCTCCTGCTCGGAATTCCAGCTGAATTGGAAGTCGCATCAATTATTCCATTTGGGTACAGAGCTGAAAATGCCAGGACTGCAAAGCAAAAGGCAATAGACGTAGGCGAGAGAATACACTACAACAAGTGGT
>CAZLRN010000154.1:0-1251 GCA_964561715.1 uncultured Spirochaetales bacterium | reverse complement strand
TTAGTATTTGGATTAGCGGCAATTGCCTTAGGGATCGAGACTCATCTGCTAATCCCGCTATTAAGCAAACATACAGGACTCGAGCCGGTAATATTCTGGTTTATTGTCGCCGGATTGGGCCTCTTCTTTCCTCTTCTGGTTGTTGCCTTCTTCATATTGAAAAGCGAAGGATTCAAAATCGAGCAGAGCACCTGGCGTGATCGGCTGCGATTCAGAAAAATGAATAGGGCAGATTGGCTCTGGACCATCGCTTCGATCATCGCGATAGCCATTGTCAGCTTTGTCACAATGAAGCTGATCGAAATTGCTGCAGGAAAGGTCGAAAGCCAGCCAGCATTTATGTATTTCGAACCATTGACACCGGGACGTTATTGGATTCTGCTGCTCTGGATTCCCTACTGGCTACTGAACATCATGGGAGAGGAAGTGCTGTGGCGGGGTGTCATTCTGCCGAGACAGGAAATGGCATTTGGAAAAAACGCATGGAAAATTCATGGATTCTTCTGGGGGGTTTTTCATATTGCCTTTGGATGGCAACTCCTGCTGACTGTCATTCCGCTTTTGTTTATTCAGTCTTTTGCCGTGCAACGCCGGAAGAATAGCTGGATAGGCGTCATAATACATGCCGCAATAAATGGTCCAAGTTTCTTGGCGATTTCGTTTGGTCTCTTATAAGCCTTCCCGAATGGAAGACATGTTTGGTAGCGACATACTATTACACAACCCTGATTTTAGTTAGGCACGGACAAGCCCGGGCTGAACACCGCGGAACAGATAACGGAGAAACGATTGAAAAGTTTTTTGTCCGTGCAGGCAATTTCTGTGACCATATCTGTGACAAACACAGAAACGAAAAACTACTTGTGGTAACACTCGCGGGAACAATCGATGCTGTATTCAGATGGGCGATGTGTGATACTTTATGAGAGAGGGGCTCGATGCGACAAAGTTAAACAGAGCCTGCTCAAGCCTCGAAAGAGCGTGATTAATATGTGAAGGCTGGCCATCCTCCAATCAGCGTTAGAATGGTTGAACAATCAATGAACACAAACGGCTATGAAAGCATCACGAACTCAATCCTTGAATGGGCGAAACGAACTGAAAACATTCGCGCCATTATTATGATCGGCTCACGGGCAAGAACGGATGGAAAGGCCGATCAATGGTCGGATCTAGACCTACTCGTCATTGCCAAGGATATTTCGGAGTATATCCAGACAACGTCCTGGATTCGTGAAATTGGAAATCCGC
>CAZLRN010000153.1:0-9588 GCA_964561715.1 uncultured Spirochaetales bacterium | reverse complement strand
CAAGCTTGTGGCAATTACTTCGCAAAATCTTGTTAAAACAACAAGATTTCGCTCCATAATTGCATATTGACCAACCGATGAAACGACATCCTCGAGGAGGCGATATGCGTGGGACTATCGTCGCTGTGCGGCCGATTTTGGTCGAAAAACGACTTAGAGTCGTAGCTCGTGTTTTAAAAGAGGATCGAAGCAGGGTTGATGCCTACTTGCCCGATCGCGAGGTAGCGGCCCTTGTACCGCGATCGGTTTTGCTGGGGCAGGCGCGTAAGGCCCCAAAGCATATGCTGAAGACCATCTCTTCGATCATTAAAAGAATGGTGTCGGGACGTCCTGTCAGGATTTGGCAATATGGGGAGAGCTACTACTTTTCCTTTCTCTCCTGGCGTTCCATCACCTTTCTAACCGGGAGAGAAGCTCAGAGTGCCAATGCCACATGAGAATGCCGACAGCTACAGCCACATTGAGGGATCTCTTTGATCCAATGAGGGGAATGGAGACCCGACCCCCCTTCTGATCCGCCAGCCGGAGCGCTTCTGGGCTCAAACCCAGCTCCTCTGACCCGATCAACGCAACCGCCAATCCGCGTGGAAAGCAAAATTCGGACAGAGGGATACCCCCTGTCTCCAGCGCAAAGACATCGATACCCTCCAGAATACTGAGATCTGCGACCTCCCACGGGATTACCTCATTGCAGCCACGGGCTGTTCGCTCGGCTTTCCGGTGTGTGGGCAGCGGTGTATCGGCTGAGAGGTAGATGCGCTCGATACCAAAGGCCTCGGCGGTCCTGAATATGGAGCCTACATTGAAGGGCGATCGAATGTCCTCCAGATAGAGCCTTATAGGAAGAATCCGACTCTCGTTACGCACGAGTCGGATTCTGTCGTCATCCATGAGATCCCACTCTGCCGGTTCTGCTTTCAGTCTTTTGAGGAGGAGATGCCGAGTGCTGTTGAGCCTTCTGCGAAGGATTGTGGGATCGTCCTGAACCTTGATCAGCCTTGCCGCTTCTTCGAAGTGCTCTCGCATTCCCGCTGCCAGGCTGGACTCAAAGGTATCGGATTGTAGCAGAGCCGTAAGAAACGAGAGGTCCGGCGATACGTTTCGGCTCAATTCGTCTTCGGCGCGCTGGAGCAGTGCAGCAAGTTTTCTCAGCCTAGTTTTGAGGGGGAGGCTTTCCCACTTCCTAACCGTATACATGGTTAGTAACTCGGATCAAAAGGCGGACTTCACGATGTCGTAGAGATCTTCGGTCGAGACAGTCCGTGGCAAATAGTTCATCATATCAAACGAGTGAGCTATTTCGACGACGTCGACCATGTCATCGAGTTGCAGGTCGAAGTCTCTAAGTCGAGTCGGAAGCTTCAGTGAAGCGATTAAAGAGCGGATCGATTGGACTGTCCTGTTGGCCGCATCGACCGAGGTGTACTCCTGGAGCTCTTCTCCAAGTAGTCTGCCGACTTGAGCCAATTTCTCTACGCTACTGTTCGTGTTGAACTCCATCACGTGGGGTATGAGGATTGTAGCTAACCATGATTTCGGGACCATAAAGCGTGCGTTGATGGCGTACGAAAGAGCCGTGCCAATGCCAGCTGAGCTCATCGAGAGCCCCATCGCCGTGAGTAGGCCGGCTCGCGAAGCATCCGCTCTGAGCTGAGGCCCCTCCAGGTTTTCCAGCGATTCACCGATATTTCTGCCGATGATCTCTATGGCCTTGCAGAAAAGAGTGTCGGAAAAGAAATTCGATCTCGCTGATATATAGCCTTCTACCGCATTGAGGAAAGTGCTGAGAAGAGTGGTAGCTGTGAATTTAGCCGGAAGGGTCAGGCTCAGCTTGGGGTCGATCAGGATGGATTTTGTAATTCCCTTCTGGGTGTTGCCTATCACGGCTCTCCGGTCTCTGGCGTCCACGATTAGATACTGATCTGTCATCATAAAGGGATTTCGGCACGTGGTGGGGATCTCGATGTAGGGAAGCGAATTCTCGGTTGAAGTTTCGCCGGAAAGCAGATCATCGACTTCGATGGAAAGGGGCGTCGTCATGGCGATGCACTTTGCGGTAGAAAGAGCCCGTACGCCTCCCAGTCCGACGATCACATCGATGTGGGCACTTCGTGCGAGCCGAACGCCCTCGTCCACGCAGGTGCTCGTAGCGTTGGGGACGACTTCGTCATATACGATCGACTCTACGTCTTTACGGGTCATCTGATCCTGTATTCGAGCGATCGTATTCCGCTCATAGAGGATAGCTTCGGTTACGATCAGAGCCCTGTTCCCGAACGGAGAGACGAGCGTAGCAATCCGGTTCACCGTATCCAACCCGAAGAGAACCTGCTGCGGTGCATGAAAGACTAGATCGGCCATGACGCACTCCTAAAAAAAAGACGGAGAGACTTAGATAGACCCCCCGTCTTATTCATCCTTTCACAATGAACTGAAATCAGCAGCTAAATATTGAATTGCTCCATCAGTTTCTCAGCGACTTCCTCTATCATCTTGTCGGTAATGTAGGTCGGATCCTCCAGCTTGCGCTTGATCTCCTCGACTCTGTCCATCCGGATGTCCGGGGACATCTTCACATTCTCGGTAGCGCTGTAGATTTCTGCCTTGGCCTTTGCGTCTGCCGAAAAGCTGATAGAGTCTTTGCTCTCGTTTCTAGCCGCTTTCTGAGGCTTAGCTGCTTTGTTATACTTCGATATAGGGTCAGGTAGTCCGACTCTCTCGATAGTCATCTGACTCTTTCCTTTCACTATCTAATATCGTCCGAGATATTTCTTAACTTAACACTTTTGCTCCTCTATGGAGCAAAATCTTGTTCCTGCAACAAGGGCTCTTCCCTTCTGCAGCAGTTCTATACATAGTATCGGCTATTCTTTTGTCTAAGGTCAAGTAGAAGAAAAAGAAAATTGACCCCCCACAAGTTTGCCAACGTGATCCAATTTAGGTATACTAGAATCGTATTTGCGTTCTGTTAAGATTCGCTCCAGGAGGCCGGGAATGAAACATCGCAAATCGAAGAGGGTCCACAAGCACGAGTCCCAGGGGACCAAACCGATGCGTTCGCTTATAAGGATGGAAGGGAAATTCCTGCACGGAACGAGAGGCAAAGAAACACGCGGAGCGAGGGGAAATAAGAAATACTAATTCTCGTAACCCTGATTCTTCTCACGGTTCTACTCCTGCTGCTGTACTTCAATAAAAAGAACTTTTCTTCAGGGCGGATAGAAGACCATCGAGTCGCAGATAACTCATCGCTTTTTTCCTTTTGTCCAGCTTGCAAAATCCCCCTTCGGAAGGGAATGAGGGTGCATTCGGTTGCCTGGCCGGGCCTGGAGGAGCGTATGCTGCACATCTATGGCTGTCCAAGCTGCTATTCCCGAGGTTCTACGAAGCGGATCTCAGACACCGTGAAGCGAGCGTCAAGGGCCCGTCCACAGGGGGCTTCGCTGCTTGATCGAAGCTGTCCGGTCTGCGGAAGGGGGCTGTCTGGCGAGGAGTATCTCGTCGCGCGGATGTGGGTAGGGGAATCCAGCGGAACTGAAAAGACCTTTGTGCGGGTGATGGGGTGTTGTCGATGCCTGCCCGTAGGAACGGGCTAATAGGAAGGGGCTAATAGGAACGGGCTAACCCCCTACTCCACGGTTACGCTTTTGGCCAAATTCCGGGGTTGATCGACGTCACGTCCAAGTTGGAGGGCGCAGTAGTAGGCGAAGAGCTGCAGCGGTACCACCATCAGGAAGGGGTAGAACAGCTCGCTTGTTGCGGAAATTTCGATAACGTCATCTGCTATATCCCGTACAGCGGAATCCCCTTTAAGGCAGACAGCGATCACTTTGCCCTTTCGGGATTTGACTTCCTTCATGTTTGAGATGATCTTCTCCTTGAGGTGATCATTCGGGACGAGAAAGAGACTAGGGGTCTCCTCGTTTATCAAGGCAATCGGCCCGTGTTTGATCTCGGCAGCGCTGTAGCCTTCGGCGTGGATATAGGATATCTCCTTCAATTTCAGTGCGCCTTCCAAAGCCACCGGGTAATTGATCCCTCGACCCATGAAGAGAAAGTTCTTGTAGTGGGCGTAACGTTTCGCTAGAGCGGCTATATTGGGGCGGGATTGCAGAATCTGATTGATTTTTTCGGGGATCTCTTTGAGGCTTTGAATGAATTCGAGGCCGGCTTCGAGGGATAGATCTCGCATACGCGCGAGAAGAAGGCAGAACAGATACATGACCGTAATCTGAGAGGTAAAGGCTTTGGTGGATGCAACGGCAATTTCAGGGCCGGAGTGTATATAGACCCCGCCATCAGAGGCCCTCGCGATTGTTGAACCCACGACATTGCAGATGCCGAGAACCAATGCGCCTTTTCGCTGAAGCTCCTTCATCGCGTAGAGTGTGTCGGCCGTTTCGCCGGACTGAGATACGGCAAAGTACAGAGAGTTTTTCTCTACGACAGGATTTCTGTAGCGCACCTCGGAGGCGAGCTCGGCGAGACTGGGTATGCGCGCTACGGCTTCCAAGAGGTAAGCCCCAACCATGCCCGCATAGAAGGAGGTTCCCGCTGCGATGAACTTGATCTTTTCGATATTGATCAGCTCCTTTGTCGAAAGATTAAGGCCTCCCAGGTGGGCTGTAGCCTGGGACATGTCCAGCCTACCTCCCATCGCTCGCTTGACAGATTCAGGTTGTTCGATGATCTCCTTCTCCATGAAGGAGGGAAAGCCGTCTTTCTCTATTTCCTGAAGCTCCCAAGAGACTTTCTCTATCTCCTTTTCTATCGTTTGGTCTGTGGAATCTGTTGTTCTGTACTCTGTCGGGGTAATCGTGACCACCTCGCCATCTTCGAGATATATCACCTGTTTTGTATGGGCGATAACCCCCGTTACATCTGAGGCGATGAACATCTCGTTGTTACCGATGCCGACGACAAGAGGGGATCCGTTTCTGGCTCCGACGATGCGGTGGGGCTCATCGGCATGCACACAGACGATCCCATAGGTTCCCTTGAGCAGCGCGACGGCCTCTCGTACCGCCGTCTCGAGATCCCCGTTGTAGTATTTCCCAATCAGATGAACGATGACCTCAGAGTCTGTTTCTGTTTTAAAGACGTGTCCCTCGGATTGAAGCACCTCTTTGAGGCTTTCGAAGTTCTCGATGATGCCGTTATGAGCCAGCGCGATCTTACCGGTGCAATCTGTATGAGGATGGGCGTTGGTTTCGTTAACCACACCGTGGGTCGCCCAACGGGTGTGTCCGATTCCGTATTCTCCCCGCAAATCCTGAGGTGTGTGTTCGATCAGCGTTCTTATCTTTCCTGCTTTTTTTATGATCTGCAACGATCCTCCATCAACGACAGCGATACCGGCAGAGTCGTAGCCTCGGTACTCCAGACGCTTGAGACCTTCTATCAGAACCTTCGCAGCTTGCTTTGGTCCACAGTAGCCAATGATTCCACACATTCTTTAACAACTCCTACGTTTTATTGGTCTATCTGTAAGTCTATACCCTTTGTATCGGGATTTAAACCCGGGTTTTGAATGCAAGCCCGTCCTTGCCTTGGTCCGCCTGTACCACGGCACCCTCCCTAATCTTGCCGCTGATGATAAGCTTGGCCAGGGGATTTTCAAGCTCGGATTGCAGCGCACGTTTCAAGGGTCTGGCCCCGTATTGGGGGTCGTAGCCCACCTCGACTAGGTAGGCCTTTGCCTTGTCGCTGACCTTCAGCTCGATCTTTTTCTCAGCCAGCCTCGAGTTGAGATACCCCAGTTGGATATCGACTATCTTGAGGATCTCTTCCTTGCCTAGCCTGTTGAAGAGAATGGTTTCGTCGATACGATTGAGGAACTCCGGCTTAAAGGTTGCTTTCATCAGTTCAGCGATCTGATCTTTGATCTCGGATAGATCGCCGGCTTTCTGTATCAGATCGCCTCCTAGATTGCTCGTCATAATGATCAGGGTGTTTCGAAAATCGACGTTTCTTCCCTGTCCGTCGGTCAACCGCCCCTCATCCAAGAGCTGCAGCAGCACATTGAACACATCGGGGTGTGCTTTTTCGATTTCGTCGAAGAGAATAACCGAATAGGGCCTGCGCCGGACCGTCTCCGTCAGCTGCCCTCCCTCGTCGTATCCAATGTAGCCAGGAGGAGCGCCAATAAGCCGGGAGACTGTATGCTTCTCCATGTATTCACTCATGTCGATCCTGGTGAGGGCTTTGTCATCGTTGAAGAGGTACTCCGCCAGTGTCTTGGCCAATTCCGTTTTTCCCACGCCTGTTGGGCCCAGAAAAATGAAAGTACCAAAGGGCCTGTTGACATCACTCAAACCTGCTTTATTTCTCCTTATCGCATCCGAGAGGAAGCGTATGGCCTCGCTTTGACCAACTACTCTCCGGGCGAGGATCTTCTCCAGGTCCAAGAGCTTTTCCTTGTCGGAGGCCATCATTTTGGAAACCGGAATGCCTGTCCAGGATGATACGATCTTGGCAATATCCTCCTCCGAAACCTCCTCCCTCAAAAGCCGAGGTTCTCCGCTGCGATTTTCCAGCTGCTTCGTCTTGGAATTGAGTTCCTTTTGAATTTGCGGAATAACGCCATGCTTGATCTCCGCCGCCTTGGCGAGGTTTCCCTCTCTCTCGTAACGGTTTTCTTCGATGTGCAGTTCCTCGAGCTTCTGTTTCAATTTGCGGATATCGTCGATGGCGGCCTTTTCATTCTGCCACTGCATCTGCATGGCATCCCGCTTTGCCTTTAGCTCAGCAAGCTCCTTGTCGAGTTTGCCCAATCGCTCCCGTGACCCCTCATCAACCTCTTTGGATAGGGCCTGTTTCTCTATGCTGAGTTGGAGCATCTTTCGCTCTATTTGATCCAGCTCTGTTGGCTGACTCTCTATTTCCATTTTCAGCCGGCTTGCCGCCTCGTCAACGAGATCGATTGCTTTATCCGGCAGAAACCGCGATGTGATATAGCGATCCGAGAGCGAAGCGGCAGAGATGAGGGCATCATCTCGAATCCTCACCCCATGATGCACTTCGTATCGCTCTTTGAGTCCTCGCAAGATGGCTACCGTATCAGCAACAGACGGCTCGCTGGTATAGACCTGCTGAAAGCGCCGCTCGAGAGCCGGATCCTTTTCGATGTGTTTCCGATACTCGTCGAGGGTAGTAGCTCCGATGGCCCGCAGTTCACCCCGAGCCAGTGCGGGTTTTAGCAGATTCGATGCGTCGGTGGCACCCTCTGCGGCTCCAGCGCCAACCAGGGTGTGAAGCTCGTCGATAAAAAGAATTATTTGACCCTCCGAATCGACGATTTCCTTGACAACGGCTTTGAGTCTTTCTTCGAACTCGCCGCGAAACTTCGCACCCGCCACCAGGGCTCCTAGATCGAGAGCCAACACGCGCTTGTTCTTGAGAGAGTCAGGGACATCGCCAGAGACGATCCTTCTGGCCAGACCCTCGACGATAGCTGTTTTGCCGACTCCAGGCTCGCCGATCAGGACGGGATTATTTTTAGTCCTTCTCGATAGCACCTGCATGACCCTTCTGATCTCCTCGTCACGGCCAATCACCGGATCCAGCTTTTCTTTCCTCGCCAGAGCCGTCAGGTCACGGCAGTATCTTTCCAAAACCTGATACTTGTCTTCGGGGGTTTGATCCGTTACCCGCTGATTTCCCCGTATCCCTCGTAGGGCCTCCAGTATTCTCCCTCTCTCTACGCCTTTGTTCCTCAGCAATTCACGTGTATCTGCCGCCACCTCGGCGAGGGCGAGCAACAGGTGCTCCGTGCTGGTGTACTCGTCCTTTAATCCGTCTGCCTCTTGCTCCGCTTGGTGGAGAACCCGATTGGCGGAAGGAGAGAGAATCACCTGGCCGCTTTCCCCGTAAACCTTGGGCTTGGCGTTCAGTAGGCGATTTGTCTCATCGATCAGTTCGTCTGTAGAGGCTCCCAGCTTATCGAGGAGGGGGGGGATAACCCCGTCCCGCTGCTCGAGAAGAGCCATGAGAATGTGATCCGGCTCGATTGAGGAGTGATTGAAGCGATGCGCCAGCGATTCGGCCTCCTGAATCGATTCCTGGGCTTTGAGCGTAAACCTATCGTATCGCATCTATTTCCACCATCTATGTTGTCTAGGGGGATTCTAGGAGAACAAACCTGTATTAAAAATAAGCACATCTGTGATCCGGGTCAATGAGCGCGACCGCTCATTTCATGTCATTGCGATAGTACGCAGGTGGTGTCGAGTTTACGGAATGCGGGCCAGAATACCTTCGAGATCCGGATTCCTCTTGAGGTCTTCTCGGAGAGCTGTCTGACGCTCCCGGTTCACATAATCGGGACTCTGAAAGGAGTAGGTGAAGTTGGTGTGAACGTCGTAGGTTCCCTCTAGGAGAGCGTAAGCGTCTTCGGTCATGACTAGCTCTTCGTCAGTGGGAATGACAAAGACCTTGACCTTCGATGATGGACTGGAGATCTCGGTCTCGGCATTGCGGCATGACGAGATGCGATTCCTCTCAGGATCGAGCTGGATTCCCATATCCTCCAGGCCCTGTAGCGCCTTCGCTCGATAGGTGGGATTCATCTCTCCGAGACCAGCGGTAAAAACAACCGCATCGACCCTTCCGAGGGCTGCATAGTAGGCGCCAATATACTTTCTGATTCTGTAGGCCTCCATCTCGACTGCCAGCTTTGCCTGCTCATCCCCTTCATCAACGGCTTCCATGACATCACGACGGTCTGTAAAGCGTTCGGTGATGCCGAGTACGCCGCTCTTCTTGTTCAGTGTCGCTTCCAGCTCGTCTGGCCCGATCTGCTCCTTTCTCATCATATAGAAATCTATGGCGGGATCATGGTCTCCCGATCGAGTCCCCATAATGAGGCCCTCGAGAGGGGTCAGGCCCATCGAGGTATCGAAGGAGAGGCCGTCTTTGACCGCATTGGCGCTGGCTCCGTTGCCGATATGAAGCCCTATGATGTTGGTTTGAAAGGGGTCTTTGCCGAGGAGCACCGACGCTCTTTTTGAGATGTAGAGAAAAGAGGTGCCATGAAATCCGTACCTTCTCACACGATACTTTCTGTACCACTCGTAGGGCAGGGCATACATATAGGCGAAAGGAGGCATCGTTTGATGCCATGCCGTGTCGAGGCTCACGCAGTGAGGGATTTGCGGCATGAGTTCTTGGGCTGCCTCGATACCCGTAATATTGGCCGGGTTATGAAGCGGGCTCAAGTCCGCGACTTCTTTGAAGGCTTTCATCGCTTCATCCGTGACTACCACCGATTTGGCAAACCTCTCACCTCCGTGCACGAGCCTATGACCAACTACCTTGATCTCCGAGATATCTTTCAAGGCCCCCATCTCTCGATCTAAAAGGCACTGCGTGATGAGATCTATCGCTTCTTTGTGTGTTGGACACTCCCTCTCTATCTTGTGTTTGCCCTTTCCGAGGGCGAAATGGCTGATCGATGATCCCCCTATGGTGACCCTCTCCACTATGCCCTTCGCCAGCACCTCGCGTCTCTGCCAGTCGTAGAGCTGATACTTCACGGAGGAGCTTCCGCAGTTCAGTGTGAGGATGGTCATGAGATGGCCTCCTGGAAAT
>CAZLRN010000152.1:0-9600 GCA_964561715.1 uncultured Spirochaetales bacterium | reverse complement strand
TCTTTAATAGCCCCTGTAGCAAACGTTCGGTCAATGCAATTTCGTGAGCGTAGACGGCTTCCATCTCGAGACGCTGCAGGTAATCAATTGCCCCTTCAAGACGTTGTCCGGTCGTCCGGTCCACAGCACCGCCAAGAGCAATACCTCCGCATACATTTGGTGTGCCCGCTTCGAATTTCCAGGGTAACTCATTCCAAGTCGCTGATTCTATCGTCACATTTTCGATCATATCACCGCCATACATGAAAGGTCGCATATCCTCCAGCAATTCCTTTTTGCCATACAGCACGCCAATTCCCATCGGCGCAAACATTTTATGGCCGGAAAAAGCCAGGTAGTCACACCCAATTTCTCTGACCGAAACGGGAAGATGCGGTACCGATTGCGCGCCGTCAACAAGAAACAATGCCCCGACGCTATGGGCAAGCCGGCCGATCTCCCTTACTGGATTGATGCTTCCCAATACATTTGATACATGGGTGCAACTGACGAGTTTGGTACGATCACTGAGCAAGCTTTTCAGCCGGTCTAGATCAAGTGTGCCGTTTGGATCCATGTCACAAAACTTCAGGACAATTCCTCTGCGGTCCTTGAGCATTTGCCAGGGCACCACATTCGAATGGTGCTCCATGATAGTGATTACTACCTCATCGTTCTGCTCGAGCCTCAGTGGCTTATCCTCTGAACACAACATCGAATAGGCGACTAGGTTGATTGCCTCTGTACAGCTGCGGACAAAAATTATCTCCCTCTCGTCTTCGGCCCCGATGAACTTTGCTACATTTCTGTGAGCCTGCGTGTATAGCTCAGTAGCCTCCTGTCCGAGTGTGTGCACGGATCGATGAATATTGCTGTTGTATTTGGAATAATATATCTGTAGAGTGTCGAGCACCTGACGTGGTTTTTGGGTTGTTGCGGCGTTGTCGAAATAGACCAACGGATGACCGTTGACTTCTCGGTCAAAGATGGGGAAGTCCTTTCTGACTTCGACAATGTCCATGGGTCTGCCCTTTTTCATGCACCGATGTACTTTGCGTGAAGAGCTCGAGCGTTGGTTGGATCTTTACAACCCTTGATAATGGTGCGGCCGTCGGGGAATACGGATAGCTCGTAAGATTCTACCCGGAAGCGCAGCATATAGTCGTTGTAGGAGACCTGACCAACTTTTTTGAGTCTTTCTGCCAGAAGAGGAAAAGAAATCTTCACCTTGCTTCGCATATTGACCTGTACCGCACTACGGCCACAGAGAACCGTCAACCAGGAGCCTTCCTGAGCTTCCAGGAAATCGAACCTCTTCAAATCGCAGGCGGGACAGGGCGTCTCATCCTTAGTAAGGCTGATACGTTCGAGAACACCGTTCCAAACGTCGAGCAGTAGCAACTGTTGGCGTAGCGCATCATCGTGACCCGTCAGTATCTTGATTGCCTCTGTCACTTCCATCGCAGCTATGATTGATGCAGCCGTCCCCAATACTCCCACAGTATCACATGTAGGTGTGCTGCCCGGGGCGGGTCGCTTGCATACAAAACAGCGAAAGCACGCGGTGCGGTTGGGAACGATTGTCATTGTCATACCGCTTGTGGCGATCACACCGCCATAGATCCACGGAATATTCAATTTGATGCAGGCGTCATTTATGAGAAATCGTATCTCGAAGTTATCCGTCCCATCGAGCACGAGGTCTACATCCCCGATGAGCTGTTCGATGTTGGAAGGATTGACATCCGTCACCACAGGGTCTATCTCCACTTTAGAGTTGATGCCCCGCAGTTTTTTCGAAGCGGCGATCGCCTTTGGCAGGCCACTATCTGCGTCACTCTCGTCGAACAGAACCTGGCGCTGGAGATTATTGAGCTCGACAAAGTCGCGATCGATGATGCGCAACCGCCCAACTCCCGCACGTACCAATCCGTTTGCGATGTTGGTGCCCAAAGCTCCGAGACCAACAACGGCCACTGTCGATCCGAGCAACCGTTGCTGCCCCTGCACCCCTATCTCTCTCAGAATGAGCTGCCGTGCATACCTCTCGAGGTCGTCCATTTCATCTCCCGTTTTTATGCGATTCCGCGTTGTCTGAGAGCATCATGCAAAAGGGAGTTGCCGTCACAACGGTAGCAGTGGTTCTCAGTGCCCGCGGGAATCCCGGATCCGAAGACTATCTCAGAAGCTTCTTCAATGACGTCAGTGTACCACTGGGATTCGGGAGCTCGATGACCGTAAAGGCGCGATCCCGGATTGGGTGACCAGACAAAGGGAACCACATTCGCTCCCATCTCCAAAAGCCCCCGCACGCCTTCGAGAAACGTATCCTTGGGCTCCAACCCCATCACGAATATTCCATAGACATTCCCCGGCCCAAATACTCTCACCGCTTTTTCTATGGAATCAACAAACTCTTGGTGGGACGTGGCCTCCGACTTTCCCGGGCAGATGGCCCGATACAACCTCTCATCCCAAATTTCCATGCTATAGCCAATCGCCTGTATGCCGGCATCGTAGTACCGCTGGATAGCTCCATCCTTGGCCGGCGATGGCAGGATCGTCCCGGGTATGCGATGCAGACCAGTGTGCCTCCGTATGGCTCCAATAATATCCGAGACCAGATCCACCTCTTTCTCGTAATTGAAGCATCCTCCAGTCATGAGAACATGATTGACCATCCCCTCTTTCCACGCGGCAGCTGCTACCTCCCCAATTGCCTCGATATCTTTCCGTTTGATCACCGAACCGTGGGTGTTGCTCGTAGCCACGAGGTTGCAGAACATGCACTGCCTGTGCCGGCCAAAATGAGAACAGTAGTTTTGGTAGCAGAAGAACAAGCAGTCTTCCCCGCCTATCTGTCCGATCTTGATCATTTCAAAGTTCTGTGAAGTGGTTTTTCTATAGAATTGCGGCCTCTCGATCCAATTCACGCTGCAGATTCTTTCACTCATGTGAAACAACGCCAACTCATCCTCGTCCATCCTCACGCTGTACGGAGAGCGTGAGTTCAAGCGGAACTGCACAACCGTGCCGTCGGGAAGACAAAAATCATCCGGGAGAAGGGTTCCGGGATGGTCCTCGAAATCCCATCCGAACAATCCGTGGTTTTGCTCTTTATACTTTGCCCCCAGGCCGGAGAGACATTCCGCATCTGCCCTGATGCCCTCTACGAGCAACTGCGCTTTCAGCTTGATTGAGCTATCCACGTTTCGCCTCCTGAAACATCTGCCTCTCAATAATCCCCCTATATGTAGTACATTGCCTCTTCTCGATCAGGGTTTTTCGTCTCGTACATTTTTACCATGTCGCGTAGTGTTATAGACTTAAGAAGATCGGTCATCGCCTTCTTAAGCATCCCCCACACGTCTAAGGTGACACACTCTGCGGATCTCTTGCATTTCGTCGGATCGTCCACGCAATGCACCGGTGCGAGGGAACCTTCCACTGCACTGATAACCTCGATCAGATGGATCTCATCTGGAGCTCTGGAAAGCATAAATCCGCCTCCTTTGCCACGTGAGCTGACAACGAGTCCATTTGATACCAGCAAAGTCATGATAGTTTCGAGATACCTGACGGATATTTCCTGTCTCCTGGCTATATCTTTTAGAGAAACAGGCCCATATCCGTAGTTCAGAGCCAAATCCAGCATCGCCCTCGAGCTGTATCTTCCCTTTGTCGACAACTTCATAAAAACCTCTCAGACTATTATTCTTGTTCCAAAGGCGCCTATTCTAGCTTCCTTCGATAATTCCCCCTCCAAGAACACGATCTCCACTGTAGCAAACCACGGATTGGCCTGGAGTGGCTGCATGTGTCGGCCTTTCGAAATAGATTTTCAATCGATTTGCCTCTTCGATCGAGAGAGTACACGCCGATGAATTGCTTCTGTATCGTACCTGTGCGAACGCTCGCTTTGGCAGCCTGTGGGTCAAGAGATTCAGCTCTCCTGCCATGAGATTCCTGGTTCTCAAACTGCTTTTCGGTCCCACAACTATGAGGTTCCTTTCAGCATCAATAGAGCTCACGTATAGAGGCCACTTGTGGCCGATCCCCAACCCTGCTCTCTGGCCGACTGTGTAGAATGGGATTCCCTTATGGTCACCCATCCTCCTTCCCCTTACGTCAACGATCCATCCCGGTCTGAATCCCACTACGCGCTGCCGTAAGAACTCGCGATAATCCTTTTGCGTCACAAAACAGATATCCTGGCTCTCACGCTTTGATGCCACCGGTAGAGCTGCTCTCGCAGCAAGCATCCGTACTTCGTTTTTTGTGTAAGCGGCCAAAGGAAAGAGAATAGAATCCAATGTGTCGAGTTGTATTGGATAGAGGAAATAGGTTTGATCTTTCTCCAGATCCTTCGGTCTTGCCAGATGCGGTCCGTCCCTATCTCTCTCTATACTTGCATAGTGACCTGTGGCCAGGTAGTCGAAGCCCAAAGCCTTTGCCTGCTGCAGGAGGATTCTGAATTTCAAGTGACGGTTGCACTCGATGCAGGGATTCGGAGTCCTCCCCCGCATGTATTCGCTGATGAACCTGTCGATAACATATTCTTTGAGCTCGGCCGAGAAGTCGAGAACAAAGTGGGGAATCCTCAACTTTTCACAAACCCTCCCTGCGTCCTCAACGGCGCCGCGCCCACAGCAGGCAACCCGTCCCTGGCTTTGCTCTTCAACGCCAAGGCACATGGTCACGCCAGCAACGTCGTATCCCCTCGCTTTCAGAATCAGGGACGCAACGGACGAATCGACACCGCCGCTCATAGCCACAAGGACTCTGTTCTTCAATCTTTCCCGCCTCCTATCTCGTAAAAAACGCGCGCCTTTCGCCGCTCATAGTCAAAAAGATCTCCACTGCTTGACGCAAGGGGGGACTACGTCGAGCAAATAGTCTATGTCCTCTTCTGTGGTGTACCTGCCCAGAGAGAATCTGATCGAACCGCGGGCCAGCCTCTGTTCCAAGCCAATCGATTCCAAAACATGGGAAGGTTCGATGCTCGTAGAAGTGCAAGCAGATCCGGATGAGCAACTGATCCCTTTCGCGTCCAAGCTCATAAGCAGAGGCTCTGCTTTGATGCCCCCAAATGCAATATTCACGTTGTTGGGATGTCGATTAACAGGATGCCCATTGAGCCTGGCTTGATCTATCCTTTCCAAGATTCCGCCTATGAGCTTGTTCCTGAGAATCTTCAGCCTTTGTGTTTCTGTCTTCATATTTTTCCGAGCCAAAACTGCCGCCTTCCCCATCCCAACGATTCCCGGAACGTTGTAGGTGGACGGCCTCAAACCGCGCTCCTGCTCACCACCGCTTAGAAGCGGTAGAATGAAAACTCCATCTCTTTTATATAGAAAACCCACACCCTTCGGACCATAGAGCTTGTGAGAAGAAGCGCTTAAAAGATCGATGCACATCTCCTTCACATCAATGGGCAGATACCCATAGGTTTGCACTGCGTCGGTATGAAAAGGAATATCCCCTTCTCTGGCGATCCTGCCTATCTGGGCGATCGGCTCGATGGTGCCGATTTCATTGTTGGCATGCATTATGGTAATGAGAATTGTCTTATCGGTTATAGCTCTTTTGACGTCCTCGGGATCAACCATGCCCATCGCATCTACCGGCAGATAAGTCACCTTGAATCCGTTCCTCTCCAGGAAACGACAGGATTCGAGCACCGCATGATGCTCGATCCGAGATGTTATGATATGGTTCCCCCGATCCTTCATGGCAAAGGCAACGCCTTTGATGGCGAGGTTGTCACTTTCTGTACCGCTGCATGTAAAAACTATCGCGTCGGGCTCCCCCATGATTAAA
Organism: uncultured Spirochaetales bacterium; assembly: GCA_964561715.1. Lineage (GTDB taxonomy): Bacteria > Spirochaetota > Spirochaetia > SZUA-6 > CAZLRN01 > CAZLRN01. The sequence goes on along the minus strand of CAZLRN010000152.1, from coordinate 3,801 downwards.
GTGGCAACCTCCGCCCTCGCCTGCTCGATCGCCGTTTTGGCCCTCCGCCCACAGGAATGAAGGCTGGACGGATTTCCGTAAGTATCTCTGAAATAGGGCATCATAGCCTCAACGATATCGGGATCCGTCGGTGTTGTTGCTGCATAATCCAGATAGATCCGCTTCATAGGTTTCCGTGGTCTACATCGGGCTACTGAAAGACCCATGTGCTCAGATACCTCTCTCCTGTATCTGGGAGAATGACAACTATGAGTTTGCTCTCATTCTCTTCCCTCTTAGCTATTTCAAGGGCGGCCCACGCCGCTGCACCTGAAGAGATACCCCCTAGAATCCCTTCCTCTCGAGCCAAATGTCTTACCGTCTCTCCCGCGTCCTCATTGCTCACGAGAACCACCTCGTCTATAAGATCCATCTGTAAAACGTCCGGAATGAAGCCTGCTCCGATTCCCTGTATCTTATGGGATCCGGGATTTCTGCCCGACAGAACAGGGGAATCCTTTGGCTCGACTGCTATTGCTCTGAATTGCGGTTTTCTCCTCTTTATCACATCTGCCACACCTGTGATCGTTCCTCCGGTGCCTACACCGGCGACGAGAATATCCACCTTCCCGCCTGTGTCGTTCCAGATTTCTTCGGCCGTGGTCTTGCGGTGTATCTCGGGATTGGCCGGATTTTTGAACTGCTGCGGCATGAAAGAACTCTTATTCTCTTTGATCAACTCCTCTGCCTTTGAAATGGCTCCTTTCATGCCCTCTGAGCCCGGGGTCAATACCAATTCGGCGCCTAAAATCTGCAATAGCTGGCGTCTCTCCACACTCATGGTATCCGGCATGGTAAGAATCAGGCGGTAGCCCTTTGCAGCGCAGGTAAAAGCGAGAGCGATACCCGTATTGCCGCTGGTCGGCTCGATGATGATGGTGTCTTTGTCAATCAAACCTTGATCTTCGGCGCTTTCTATCATAGCGACGCCGATGCGATCCTTTACACTCGATAGGGGATTGAAGGATTCGAGCTTGGCTACCACCCGCGCTTTCGATCCTTGATTCATCCTTGTCAATTCTACCAGAGGTGTGTTTCCAATCAGCTTCGTTATATCCTTTGCTATCTTCTCCATACTCTCTCTCCCGCCGCTTGTGATGGCAGCTATTTCACTGCCTTCTTCAACGCCTGATTGATGTCCGCTTTGATATCCTCTACGTCCTCGAGACCTATTGAGAGACGAACGTAGTCGTCGGTGACCCCTGTCTCTCTCTGTTCTTTTGCGGTCAGCTGTTGATGAGTAGTGGATGCCGGATGAATGACCAGACTTTTAGCATCACCGATGTTCGCCAAATGGGAAAGCAACCGCAACGATTCGATGAACTTCATCCCTCCTTCCAATCCACCTTTGACTCCAAAACCAACCAGTCCCCCAAAGCCTCCTTTGAGATACCTCTTCGCCATTTCGTGGCTGGGGTGATCCTTCAAACCGGGATAGTTCACCCAGTTCACTAACGGATGCTCTTTCAGAAATCTTGCGACCGCGAGAGCATTTTCAGAGTGTTTTCGAACGCGGAGAGGGAGGGTTTCGAGCCCCTGTAGAAACAGAAAGGCGTTAAACGGACTCATGCAGGGACCGAGGTCTCGGAGCAACTGGACACGAACTTTGATAATAAAGGAGATGTTTCCCAAATCGGGAAAATTCCCGAAAGTGTCCCAATACCTCAGGCCATGGTAGCTTGGATCCGCCTCGGTAAACTCAGGAAAATTCCCGTTGCTCCAGTCGAATTTCCCTGAATCCACTATGATTCCTCCAATGGAGGTCCCGTGGCCGCCGACGTATTTGGTAGCGGATATTACTATGATGTCCGCTCCGTAATCTGCGGGCTTTACCAGACCGACTCCCACTGTGTTGTCTACAACAAGCGGAATCCCGGCATCATGTGCGATCTGAGCCAGAGATTCGAAATCAGGAATGTCTAACTTGGGATTCCCTACGGTTTCAGCGTAGAGGGCTCGTGTTTTCTCTGTGATCGCCTCTTTGAACTCCGAAGGTTTCGTCGAGTTGACGAACTTAACCGTTCTTCCCAATTTGGGAAAGGTGTAGTGAAATAGCTGATACGTACCACCGTAAAGGTTATTGGCAGAAACGATCTCGTCGCCCAGATGCGTAATCGCCAGAAGAGCTAAAGTCTCTGCAGCCTGGCCCGAGGAAAGGGCTAGAGCGCCGGTTCCTCCCTCGAGTGCAGCCATTCTCTTCTCCAGAACATCTAGCGTGGGATTCATGATTCTGCTGTAGATGTTGCCGAACTCTTTCAATGCAAAGAGATTGGCGGCATGCTCGGTGCTTTTGAACACGAACGAGGTGCTCTGGTAAATCGGGACTGCTCGAGCTCCAGTGGCTGGATCTGGATTTTCCTGACCACAATGCAAAGATAGCGTCTCGAATTGTCTCTCTGGCATTATCTCCTCCTTACAGATGAATCAAACGGTATGGTATCTTCACTTTAAATATCAGTAATACTATAATATTTATGATTTGTAAAGAAGCGGCATAACAATTTCAAGAAATAACATATGAAATAGAAGGAGATTCACGATGTCGACTCTTACGACTGATTATAGTAGAGCAAACTTAACAGCGATCGTGAACAAACTGTGTTTGTCAGCCCGCAATCTTGAGCTATTCAGACCGATCAACAAGAGGGAAAGACAACTCCCGTCCCGCAGAATCATTATCGATACAGTCGAGAAAATCCGTTTCGTTCTATTTCCAGGCTATTTTGAATACTCAGAGAGGAGTTCAGAAAACATCGGATACTATATTTGTGCGACATTGGATCAGGCACGATTTCAAATACTCGACCAAGCTCGAAGAGGATTCTGCTTTGAATGCGGCAAATTTGGAATAGGATGCTCTGAATGTGCAGAAAAAGCGGAAATCATTACAAACGAATTCTTAAATTGCCTTCCGGACATTCAGAGACAGCTAGCCCTGGATGTTCAAGCTGCATACGAGGGCGATCCTGCTGCCAAGAGCCCAGCCGAGACTATCTTTTGTTATCCGGGTGTTCAGGCAGTAACCTATTATCGATTGGCCCATGCTCTCAACGAGTTAAATGTTCCTATAATCCCTCGCATCATTACAGAACACGCCCATAGTGTTATCGGTATAGATATCCATCCTGGAGCGAAAATAGGAGAGCGTTTTTTCATCGACCATGGTACAGGGGTAGTGATCGGGGAAACCTGCGTCATAGGAAACCGCGTACGTATCTACCAAGGCGTTACCCTCGGCGCCAAGAGCTTTCCCCTCGATGAGGATGGCAAGCCGATTAAGGGAATCGATAGACATCCAATAGTGAAAGAGGGGGCAGAGCTGGAGGAGGAGATCGAGCTGAGGATTCAGGAGCTAGTCCGGACTGACTCTGAAAAGCTACGGAAGACGATCGAAGAGAGCATCGCGAGCCTGGAAGCGAGAAAGAGGGAGGCGGCAGAGAGGAGCGCTTTTGTTAACCAATCCATCTCGGAGCTCCACGGGCTAGTCGCAAATGATACAGGTTTGTATCAGGATTACCGACGTCGGATCACGGAGGTGCTGGATCAGGGAACCGATGGGCGGAAGCATGGCCTACAACGCCTTCTCTCATCGTTAGTTACCGAAGCTGCTGCCATAAAAATAGCCCTGGGGGGTGTTAACCATAGAGAGCCCGTTAGCGTAGTGTTTGTTTCATCTCCCCGAAGCAAACAGCATGCTAACAACAAAATGGCTCTCATAGAGGACACGATACCGCTGCCACCGCTATTGCAATTACGGAGCAA
>CAZLRN010000151.1:0-9602 GCA_964561715.1 uncultured Spirochaetales bacterium | reverse complement strand
TAGCAATTCCGACTCAGATCGGTTTCGAAAAATCTTGCTAGAATAACAAGAAATTGAGCCGGAATTGCATATTAGCTCTCTGTTATTCTTCCTTCAGCTCTATATCGAAGGTTAAGGACAAATTGTAGTTTTTCCCCCTCACAACGGAGAAGGTTTTGCTAATGCTGTAATCTCCTAATTTAAATCTAATCGTGTGACTGCCCTCTGTCAACTCTATCGAACTGCCGCGAGACGCATCGATTCCGAGCTTTTTGCCGTCGAGATATACCGTGGCTCCTTCGAGGCTTTCTATGGAAAGCATGGAGATGCTCGGTTCGAGCACCACTTCGAGAGTCGTTTCCTGGCCGGGATTCAGGGCAAAATTCATCGTAGTCGGCTTGAAGACCTCAGAGACGACTGCGATCTTATGCAGTCCCGAGGGTAACTCCAGAGGGAACTCTCCGGCCTTAACCTCTTTCTCGTCGAGCAGAATCGACGCGGAATCCTTTTCGAAGCCGGCTGGCTTTTTTAAAGCGATGTCGATGAGACCCTTTTTTTCAATATCCATTTTTGTATTAAGAAAAATTTTCCTTTCGAAAACTGAATCCGGCACGCCCTTCATAATCGGCTGAATGGTGACGATCAAGGGAAAACTTCTCGGTTTGATGACATCGGCCACTCCGAGCATACCGGGGGAGATCGCAGTGGCCTTTTGTCCCTCCGTCACTGGTATCCTGACGTAACTCTTGTTGGTATACGGGAGAACCGCGAAAAAGGCCTTTTTCCCGTTGAAGGCTTCCATACCTTTGTGAGGACGGGGATCGATATCATAATAGATGCTCATCCCGAAGCTATCTGCGTAGCGCTTCAAGACATCCGAAACAACGATCTCGATCTGGATTCCCTTCAAAAAACGAGTGTTGCCTGAGAGCTCAATGACGATCAGCTCGTTTGCCGTCATCTCCACACTCAGCTCTGAATCGTGTACGACCTTGAGAGAAACCTCTTGGGTAACAAGACCGCGAATATACTCGGAATGCGCAGGGATTGAGAGAACCAGGAGAATAAAAATGGTGCAAATCGTTCTCATTCTGTCAGTTTCCCCGGATCCTTCTCTCCGGCAACAGAGGCACCGGATCTCGAGGTTTTCCCTTTTTTCTGATTTCGAAATGCAGATGAGGACCAGTGGACCAGCCGGTGCTCCCCACCTTACCTATAATCATACCCGAATTTACCTGCTGATTCAAGCTAACTTCCGTCGCGCTCAGGTGTCCGTAGAGAGTCTGATAGCCGTTAGCGTGGTCGAGAAGAATATAGTTCCCGTATATTCGATCCTCACTGACTTCCAGCACAATTCCATCCCTTGCAGCTAGAACGTCTGTGCCGATAGGGGCGGCTAAGTCAATGCCGTTATGAAATTGGGGATGATCGGAACCCGTTCCGGCGGAAGTGCCCTGGCAAGGATTCTGCCTCCAGCCAAAGTGCGATGTGATTTCTCCTCTGGGTAGTGGAAACCGAAAGAGTATCTTCAAGAAGTATGCTCTCTCAACCGCATGGAACCGATCTCCCGGATGGAAGATGAACTGCCTCCGCCCAGACGGAGTCTGCAAAGTCACTGAAAGGGCCTGTCCCTCCTGTGTCCCACGCCAGGAGTACATAATCTCTTCGAGGTCATTGATGGGCCTGAGTGCCACAAAAATACCGGGCATATTCGGAATATAGATCACCTCCCTTGATTCGAATTCGGCCGCGTTTTCGATGCCGTTGAGAGACGAAAGGGTGTCATATGGAAGGTTGAGCCGAGCTGCAAGAGCAAGCAGATCTTCATGTTTCTTTCGATGATATTGGAAAATGGCGAGAGAGGGGCGTTTCTCCGCGGCTTTAGAAGCCTCGGCCTGATGGTACGCTGCTATATCCTTCTGAAGCTGAGAAAAGAGCACATCATCGCGGCTTAGAGATTTGATTTCAGGATAATCGGCATGCACCCATGCCAAGCCACGAAAGAAAAGAAAAATCCAACAAACAGCAGCCAACATCCTACGCATCCGTAGGAGCCTGCGCCTCCGTAGGCTCCTGCGAAGACGCAGGTGGCTGGAATCTGCGTCTGCAAAAATCTGCTTACCCAGGCGGATACGAGCGCTTTCTTGCATACCTCACATACCCGAGCAAGATGAGATAGAGGAGGAGGGCAGCAATGGCGATCCCGTGCATCTGAGCAGCGAAAAGCCACAAAACGCCATAGAGCAGTAAAAGCATCAGAACCGTGAACACGAGTTTTTTGAGAATTCGCAGCAAAATCTCTTTCAGGCGTGTTTTGCGGTTCTGCACATTCCTCCAGATCTTCAAGACTCCATACCCGACCAGTGCGGATCCTATAAGTATTGTGATAATCAGGGTATAGCTTCCACTGGCACGGGTCGCCCAAAGCCAGAGTGGTAAAGCGATGATCAGGCTGCTCAATCCCACCAGGGCGAGAAGCACGAGAAAGAGACCAGCCCGTTTGAGCAAAGCCCCGTAGCCCTGGACAACACCTTCTACAAGAAAGCCTCGCAAAAAACTCTGAATGGCGCCTGGAATAGACTACTCCTTCTCCCCTCGCAGGATCTTTCGATACGTCTCGGCTGCGTCCTCCCTGCCTATCTGTTCGGCCGTTTGGATGAGCTGGTTGAGAAGAGATTTGACGTCTTCCTCCAGGTTGAGGCCTGAGTGCAGAATGGCCATCGATCGATAGACAAAGAGGCTTCGCTCGAAATAGTCAAAGCCTTGTTCGGCCTTCCCGCTTCGTTTCGAGATAAGACCCAATGCCAAGTAGTCCTTGGCGATTCCCAGTGAATTTTCGACCTTTTTATCGTTTGTGAGCGCTAAATCGGCATACTCCAATGCAAGCTCATACTCTCCGTTCTCCGAATGGAGAGAAGCCAGCATATAGTAGTTGGTTGCCGCCTCTTCTGCTCGCTTCTCCTGCAGATTCAATTTGACCGCCAGCTGGAGATACTCCAGGGCCTTCTCATTTTCACCAAGCCGCTTGTAGTTAGTACCCAGGTTGTGATACACGATCGCTCGCTGAGAATTCGTAACCCCTTTGTCGAACTTCTCCACGGCCCTCTCGAAATGAGACAACGCCTTCTGATAGTCTCCGCGCTGCAGGAAGAGCTCACCACGATTGTTCAGGGATTGACAGATCAAGTTCGAATCGTTGATACGTTGGGCGATCTTTTCTGCTCTATCGAAGTTAGACTGTGCATCGTCGTACCGCCCAAGCGCCAGATAGGCTCTGCCTATGGAGTTATATGATCCCGCCATGCCCGCCTGGTGATCGACAGAGCCGTTGTAGGCAAGAGCCAGATTGAAGAGCTCGATCGCTTTCTCGAATTGACCCTGGCTGTAGTAGTTGTTCCCGTACTCGGTAAATTCGACGGCCTTATTCTTGCTGCTGTTGACCTCTTCTTTAGGGCGAGGGGCGGTGGAACAGGAGGGGATTGATCCCAGCAGCACAGCCATCAACACCGACAGCAGGAGAGGAAAGACAAGTTTCATCAAAATTCCTCATCCCGATAGCCGCGGTAGGTGTCCGGCTGTTCGCGCTTTTTCGGCACCCCCCCACTGAGGAGGGGATTGTTTTTCAGAGCCTCCATAACATCCTGGGTCTTGACCAATGCCGCCCGACTCTCTTCGAGCAGACCGGATATCTGGGGAGAGGTGCCCGTAATAAAGCTGGCAAAATCCTCGATCTCACCGACTATCCCCTTAACCCTTTCGAGGATCTCATCGAGGTCCCGATAGAGTGGATTATCCTCCTCCAGAGAGGTCATCTGCTCAATATTCCCGGTTATCAGCTTGAGGTCCTTCGCCAGAGCGGTAAGATCCCTCGTAATCTTGAAGATCGAATCATCGATAGCGGCTGTAGCGCTGCTCACATTCTGAATCATGCTTCCCACAGGTCCCTCGTCTCTTCCGCGTATGATGTCATCCATCGAGGTCAACAGATCGTCTGTGGACTTTAGGAGCGAGCCCAGCTGATTGTTTTCCTGTTGCCCCTTCAAAGCGTTGTCCAAACTCAGAGCAACTTCGTTTAAGGAGTAGAGGATGGAGTCTACTTTGTCGAGGATTGGGCCGATATTGCTCAAGAGCGCGCCGATGGTATCATCTCCGGTCGAACGTTCGACAAGACCTTGCCTGACCAGCTCTATTCCCTCCTTAAAGTCCAGTGAGGGAATATATGAGCCCTCAGCCAGAGGAGGAGTGGGCGGATTGGTTTCCTTGCCGGGATGAAAAACCAGACCTCCGCCTATTCCTATTGGGCTGGTGGCAAGCTCGATAACGGAATTCTCCAAGACCACATGCTCGTAGTACTGATCGAAAATATGGAAATCCATCGTCACAGACCGAGTCTCGGGATCAAACCGGACATCATCCACCTTGCCTATCTCAAATCCTTTGAAGGTAATCTCCATTCCACGCTTCAATCCTCTTCCCGATTTGAATCTGGAGTAAAAGTAGTAATTCTTCGCAAACCACCGCTGATTCGCGCCTAACAGGATGAGCGCCCCCACGAGTCCAAGAATGGCAAGGAGGATGAACAGCCCCACTATCTGATTGGCGAACTTTATCCTGAATCTCATTTTTTGGACCTTATTCTAGACCAATCCTCTTTTGGGTGTCAATGAAGCACAGCCTCTGAATCCGTTTCCACTCCTACCTTGGCCGGGCAAGCCTGTTCCGATCTCCGCTACTCATCCAGGAGGCCGAGTATGTCGGTATCATAGCTCGCAGCTTCGGATAGAACGCTGTCGAGAACCGATTGCACCGCCGGATTGCCGCTCCTTTTCACATCATCAAAGGATCCGGATTCCAGAATCCTTCCCTCCTCCATAACGACCAGGTAGTCGGCAAGCCACGATGTCAGGTTCTGATCGTGGGTGATGGCAATCATGGTGCATCCATTGCCCTTCATTTCCCGAAGGGTGTCGTGAATAAATCCGGTTTTTTTCCCGTCCACCGACAGGGTAGGTTCATCCATGAAGAGCAGTGAAGGTTCCGTGACGATGGCGCGGAGAAAGGAGACGAGTTTTCGCTCCCCGGTCGAAAGCTGGGCGGGGCGTAGATAGGCCTGAGAGTACAGCTCCGTTTTATCCAGGAGCTCCACGACACGCGATTTAATCTGTTCCGTGGATCTTTCGGGATAGTGATATTCAAGCGGAAGCGAGAGGTTCTGATAAATCGTGCGATTGTCGAAGAGCGCCGAATCCTGAAAAACAAAGCCATTGAGCCTTCGGAACTCTTTGAGCTCTCGCTCAGACATTTTGATGAAGTCGTTCCCTTCGATAAGAAGCGAGCCTCTGTCAGGAATGAGAATACCCGCTGCGGTCTTCAGCAGTGTACTTTTGCCACAACCGGAGGGCCCGAATATCACCGTGCTCAGTCTCTTGGGAAAGGAAAGGGAGAGATCTCTCAAAACCTCGAAGTCTTCAGAGCTGATAGAAATATGTTCGAGGCGTATCAATTCCTCCATCATCTGCCCAGCCGGAATAGAAGTGTGAGGAGTGCATCCGCTATGACGACGAGAGCAAATCCCTGGCCCACGGCCTTGATGACGATGACCGGAACCTCATAGGAGGCGACTTTGACGTTAAATCCCTGATAGGTGGAGACGATAGATATGATGGCGCCGAACACAAGGCTTTTGAGCAGTGAGGAGACAAAGTCGACTATCGTAAGGGTACCCATTAGATTGGTGAAGTACTCGTCAAAGGGAATCGGCCGGATGAGCTGAGAGATGAAAAACGCGCCGAAGAGGCCTACGACGATGAAATACACTGTAAGAATGGTTAGTGAGATTACCACACCCAAAAAGCGGGGTACGACGAGATACGATATGGGGTTGATTCCCATGGAGACATAGGCCTCTACCTGGTGTGAAACAACCATGCCGCCCAGCTCTGTGGCAATCGCTGTCCCGGACCTGGCCGTAACAATAAATGCTGTGATAACCGGTCCCAGCTCCCTGACGATTACCGCGATGAGAATCGAGTAGATCAAATTGCCCTGGCCGAATTGCGGCAGAATGGAAATACCCTGGACGATGATAACGGCGCCCATAGCCAGAGCGATCAGCGAGATAATTCCAAGGGCCTCTACTCCGGTAAAGAGAATCTGAAGGATCAGAACCCGAAAGCCTACCTGCTTTCGGCGAGGGAAGAGGATCGTTTCATAGAGAACCTGGAAAAAAAAACCTGCAGCGTAGAGAAAGCGCCTTACCTTCTGATTGAACCAGTTGCCTATTGCCTCTATCATTCCATGCCCGCTGCCCGAAGAAATGCTGACTACCCGCTTATCCTATATCATCGTAGTCCCGCAATTCAAGGCGTGAACGATCCCCGCGGAGCGATCAACCTTGCTCGTCCTCCAGTCGGATGTGCTTGAACTCCCGTTTCCCTTCCGCGTAGGGGGCGACGATCTGCCCCTTTCCCCGGAGCTTGAATTTGTAAATCGTCAATCCCTCCAATCCGACAGGTCCCCGGGCGTGAATTTTGGCTGTCGAAATGCCCACCTCGGCCCCGAATCCGTAGCGAAAGCCGTCAGCGAACCTGGTCGAACAATTCCACATAACCGAGCTGGAGTCCACATCTCGCATGAAGCCCTCAGCCGTTTCGCGGTTATTAGTGACGATTGCATCCGTATGATGGCTTCCATAACGATTGATGTGCGAAATAGCCTGCTCGGGCGACGAGACGATTTTTATCGAGAGAATGAGGTCGTTGTACTCCTCTCGCCAATCAACTTCGGTGGCTTCCGTCATCGTTACAAAGGAACGTGCCTGCTGGTCGCCCCTCAGCTCGACGTCCTCGAGCAGCGCCGCCAGCTCTCTGAGAAATCCTTCGGCAACCTGCTCATGCACAAGGAGGGTTTCGATAGCGTTACAGACGGCCGGGTACTGGCACTTGGCATCACGAGTGATCTCTAGTGCCATATCGAGGTCGGCCTCGCTGTCCACGTAGAGGTGGCAGACCCCTTCGGCATGTCCCAGAACCGGGATTTTTGTATTCTGCTGGATATAGCGCACGAGACTGCTGGAGCCTCTGGGAATTATGAGATCTATGAGATCGTCCAGCGCGAGCAGTTCTTTGATTTCTTCCCTCGTCTCCACCAGCTGCAGAACCTGTTCCAGGCTTTTGTCCACCTCGACAACGGCCTCACGCATCAAATCGAAGAGGATCCGGTTCGATCGCTTGGCCTCAGAGCCTCCTTTCAGGATTACGGCATTTCCACTCTTCAGGCAAAGAGTGCCGATCTGGACCAGGGCGTCCGGACGGGATTCGAAGATGACGCCAATCAATCCGATGGGAGTCGCCTCTCTGTGAAGCACCAACCCGTCGTCCAGCTGTATGGCTTCCAGCGTTTTCCCGACAGGGTCTGCCAATCGGCGGACGTCTTCGATTCCTCTGATTACCTGATCGATCTTTCTGTCATCGAGCTCCAGGCGTTTTAAAAGGGGAGCGGCGAGTTGGGCGCCCGGGGCGCCGGGTGGACGGCTGAGTCCGGGCGGCGTTCCGCGTGGACGGCTGAGTCCCGCCGTTGCCCCGGCGGATCGAGCCTCTTTCAGATCTTCGTGATTGGCGCTTATGATCGTTTTCCGGTTTTCTGAGAGTTTGGCCGCCATGCGGCTCAAGGCTTGGTCTTTGACTTTGCGCGTGCACGAGAGAAGCCGGTAGCTGGCTTCTTTAGCCAGGCTTGCCTGCTCTTTGACGTTCATCGAACGCCTCCTGATGGTATTCTAAGGTCGCCGCTGCTGCGCCTGAATCGCTGTGACGGCAATTGTGTAGACGATGTCCACAACCAGAGCCCCGCGGGAGAGATCGTTGGCAGGCTTCGCAAGGCCTTGGAGGATGGGGCCTATGGCCGGAACATTCGCCGAGCGCTGAACTGCCTTGTACGCCGTGTTTCCAGCGTCCAGGTCCGGGAAGACAAAAACAGTCGCATGTCCCGCAACCTGGCTGTCGCTGATCTTGGCTCTGGCTACTTCTGTCGAGACGGCAGCGTCGTACTGAATGGGACCTTCTACGGGCAGGTCGGGCCTTCGATGGCGGACTATCTCGGTCGCTTCGCGCACCTTGTCAACATCTCGGCCTTTGCCCGATTCGCCCGTGGAATAGGAGAGCATGGCAACGACAGGCTCGATCCCGAAGGTCTTTGCGGTATCGGCACTGGTTAGTGCTATCTCTGCGAGTTGTTGTGCGTTAGGATTCTCGAGGAGAGCACAATCGCCGTAAACCAGCACCTGATTGGGCATCAACATGAAAAAGACGCTCGAGGCGATCGAAACGCCCTCCCTGGTCTTGATAACTCTCAAGACGGGGCCCAGGGTATCCGCAGTGGAATGAACGGCGCCGGAGACAAATCCGTCTGCGTCACCGGTGTAAACCATCATTGTCGCGAAGTATACAGGATCGACCATCAGGTCGAGAGCCATCTCTCTGGTGACACTCTTGTGTTTCCGCAACTCATAAAGGGTTTCAGCGTATCCCTCGATGACGCTGGAGTCTACTGAATCGGGATCGGCAATACCGACTTCCGACAAGTCCAATCCCAGGCTCTGAGATTCTGACAGTATGCGTTCTCTGTTGCCCAGGAGCGTGATTCTGCATAATCCCTTGCTCACAGCCTGTTCCGCAGCCTGTAGAATTCGCGGCTCGGTGCCCTCGGGCAGCACTATGTGTGTTCTCCTTTCGCGAGCCTTCTGCACGAGGCGATATTGGAACATCTTGGGCGTTGTCACGTTGGTGTCAACCGTGCCGAGAAGAGTGTAGATACGGCCAAAATCTACCTGCCGCTCAATAATTTGATTGGCCAGGTTGATCTTCTCAGGGTCCTCTTTGGACAACTCACCACTCACCCGGTACACCTTGAGGGCTGCTGTGTAGGTATCATCCTTCAGAGAGACAATGGACAGTCCCGAGACCGGGAGCCCCGATATCAGCTCGAAGACCTTCTGCTTTGGAACGAGCCCTCCCGTGAGAAGTATTCCCGAATAGGAGGGATAGAAGCGGGAATTGTGTGCGCAGAGGGCTGTGAGGATATGTTCGACTCGATCTCCGGAAGTGATGATAAGATAGCCATCCCGATCCCTGATATAGTCGAGCGCGTTTTCGGGTGTCATGGCAATAACTTTTACGCCCGTCACAACCCGACTGAGGTCATCACCCCTATGAACGATCTTTGCTTTGAGCTGGTCCACAACCTCCCTGAGTCGGGGCCCCGAGAGTGTCGGATCGGGAGGAATCGCACCAAATAGAGGGATTCCCTTGCCCTCCAACAGGGCTGCCAGCTTTTCTCGGTCCTCTTCGAATCTCTCGGATTCGAATCGGTTGACCAGCGCTCCGAGTAGATTGCAGCCCGACTCCCGGAAAGACTCTGCGCACTCCTCGATCGTCTGAGCGATTTCATCAATCGACCGCTCCGCTCCTCTAGCCACCAGCACAACAGGGGCAACAAGGTTTTTGGCCAGCTCGGCGTTAATATCGAACTCCAAAGCCGTGACCGTGGAAGTGTAATCCGTGCCCTCTATGACCACGACATCTTTATTCGCCGAGATCCGGCTGTAGGCATCGAAGACTGTGTCGAAG
>CAZLRN010000150.1:0-9621 GCA_964561715.1 uncultured Spirochaetales bacterium | reverse complement strand
AACCTGCCATACTGTTGATTGCAAGCGCTGCTCGATCTTCAAGCATAAGCGTATCGGGAACGAAAGATTTTGCCTTTTTCTTCACCTGTCATATCTCCTTGCAAGAGCCATCTTCAGCTCTGGCTTCTTTGCTCTCCTAGATACCTTTCTTAAATTCTTCACAATCCGAGCCGCCTCACCAGTAGAGCTCTTTTGCCACGTGCCTCAGGCTGCCTTCTTTCAGAGGGGCTTTTTCATGCACTTGCCTGCCACTATAGAACGGATAGTATCTGCCCTGAGGCTCGATGCTCACCACATCGTCTCCCCTCCACTCCACCTCAAACTCCTGATCCACAGCCCTCTCCACACTCTTGCACTTCCTCAAAGGGAAACACACCTTCACCACATCACCCTTACGCACAGAGCCCACCTTCACATGCCCATCCAGCCAGCTATCGGCCAGCCACTCCTTCACTTCCTCCCCCCTCTGCCGACTCACTCCAACAACATCAAAGGGCACCCAATCCGGCACCCTCACCAGCAACTGCTGTATATCCTCGTTTATATCCAGCTCCACACGCCCCTCATGCGGCAGATAGCTCCTCACATCCAACCATCGAGTCCCCCTGTTCAACAGCAGATTCACACTCACACGCCCATATCTCTCGGTCACCCCATTGCTCCACGCCAAAAACAATCCCCGAGTGCCGCTTCCGAGACAGCAGGTCTGAACATCATAACGATGACCGCCTCTGTGACCAAACTCACAGACAAAATCATTGGGAGCCGCATAGCCTGCAAAAGCCCCCAGCATCCTCTGTCCCACCCTGTAGTACGTCTTCTCCCCCCTCACATCCCGCGACTTATCCTCAATCTCATCCACCCAGCTCACATCCAACAATTGAGACTCCACCAACTGATTCCTCACAAACCTCTCCACTACATTCCAGTACTCCGGATAGCCACTCTGAGCCAGCAAAATCCCAATCTCGATAAAATCGGTCAACGTACAGGTCTCGTGCAAATACGCCTTATTCTTCACCATACCACCAGGTGTCCAACCAAAAGCCGTGCTCTGCGACAACGCCCAGTCATAAATCCTCTTCGCCCAGCTCAAATAAAAGGCATTTCCGGTAAACTTCGCAAACCTCACCACCGCAGCAAGGCTCACCATCCGACTGTGAAAGTGACCGTTCCTGAACTCCATCGCTACGTTGAAGCTCCCATCCTCCTTATACGCCCCACTGTGAAGCACCGTATGCGCCGTATAGTGCTCAGCAAGCTCAAGAGCATCCGTATTGCCGGTAAGCTCATAGTACTTGATCAATGGATTGATCTGCCGCGCATTCGTATGTGTAGGATCCGAGGCGGTATGCATGTAAATCGCATCCTTCGAGCGCCAACCCTTCTCGGCACTGTACTCCACACACGGAAAATACCAAAAATCCTTCTCCTTCAAAGATATCCTCTTAAGCGCAGCACACAGCCTGTCAGCAGCTTCCTTCACCCTCGACTCACCAGTGGCCTGATACCAAGTTAGCAAGCCAATCAACACAGACCGCTGGTCGTGCATGTTCGCATTAGCTTCGTTAAACACCGACTCACGCCGGTAGCTCAGGCCATCCGCGCCGAAGAAATCGAATAGATTCCTCTTAAGATGATTCTCTATTTCTCTTCCCTCTTGACTTCCTGACATGTGCCTAGCCAGCGTAATACCATCTATCAGACGTCCCGTGCTGGAACCATAGTCCCAGGGTGAATGTTTCAATACTGCAGGCTTAACCTGCAGGTCTGCAACCATATAAGGGATATAGTCGTAATCCTCGTCCACGCAACCTGCCATACTGTTGATTGCAAGCGCTGCTCGATCTTCAAGCATAAGCGTATCGGGAACGAAAGATTTTGCCTTTTTCTTCACCTGTCATATCTCCTTGCAAGAGCCATCTTCAGCTCTGGCTTCTTTGCTCTCCTAGATACCTTTCTTAAATTCTTCACAATCCGAGCCGCCTCACCAGTAGAGCTCTTTTGCCACGTGCCTCAGGCTGCCTTCTTTCAGAGGGGCTTTTTCATGCACTTGCCTGCCACTATAGAACGGATAGTATCTGCCCTGAGGCTCGATGCTCACCACATCGTCTCCCCTCCACTCCACCTCAAACTCCTGATCCACAGCCCTCTCCACACTCTTGCACTTCCTCAAAGGGAAACACACCTTCACCACATCACCCTTACGCACAGAGCCCACCTTCACATGCCCATCCAGCCAGCTATCGGCCAGCCACTCCTTCACTTCCTCCCCCCTCTGCCGACTCACTCCAACAACATCAAAGGGCACCCAATCCGGCACCCTCACCAGCAACTGCTGTATATCCTCGTTTATATCCAGCTCCACACGCCCCTCATGCGGCAGATAGCTCCTCACATCCAACCATCGAGTCCCCCTGTTCAACAGCAGATTCACACTCACACGCCCATATCTCTCGGTCACCCCATTGCTCCACGCCAAAAACAATCCCCGAGTGCCGCTTCCGAGACAGCAGGTCTGAACATCATAACGATGACCGCCTCTGTGACCAAACTCACAGACAAAATCATTGGGAGCCGCATAGCCTGCAAAAGCCCCCAGCATCCTCTGTCCCACCCTGTAGTACGTCTTCTCCCCCCTCACATCCCGCGACTTATCCTCAATCTCATCCACCCAGCTCACATCCAACAATTGAGACTCCACCAACTGATTCCTCACAAACCTCTCCACTACATTCCAGTACTCCGGATAGCCACTCTGAGCCAGCAAAATCCCAATCTCGATAAAATCGGTCAACGTACAGGTCTCGTGCAAATACGCCTTATTCTTCACCATACCACCAGGTGTCCAACCAAAAGCCGTGCTCTGCGACAACGCCCAGTCATAAATCCTCTTCGCCCAGCTCAAATAAAAGGCATTTCCGGTAAACTTCGCAAACCTCACCACCGCAGCAAGGCTCACCATCCGACTGTGAAAGTGACCGTTCCTGAACTCCATCGCTACGTTGAAGCTCCCATCCTCCTTATACGCCCCACTGTGAAGCACCGTATGCGCCGTATAGTGCTCAGCAAGCTCAAGAGCATCCGTATTGCCGGTAAGCTCATAGTACTTGATCAATGGATTGATCTGCCGCGCATTCGTATGTGTAGGATCCGAGGCGGTATGCATGTAAATCGCATCCTTCGAGCGCCAACCCTTCTCGGCACTGTACTCCACACACGGAAAATACCAAAAATCCTTCTCCTTCAAAGATATCCTCTTAAGCGCAGCACACAGCCTGTCAGCAGCTTCCTTCACCCTCGACTCACCAGTAGTCATATACCATACACAAAGCGCTCCCAGAACATGTGTCTGATCGTGCATATTTGCATTGCCTTCGTTAAACGCCGACTCACGACGGTAGCTCAATCCGTCCTCACCAAAAAGTGCCAGTAGCAGTCTACGGGCGTGCTGCTCCAGCTCTTCACCCACGGTGCTTCCCGACATATTCCTCGCCAGAAAGATCCCATCTACAATGCGTCCGACACTGTGCCCGTAGTCCCAAGGGGAATGCGTCATTACAGCGGGAGTTTGAGTAAAATCTACATGCATAAAGGGCACATAGTCGTAATCCTCGTCCACGCAACCTGCCATACTGTTGATTGCAAGCGCTGCTCGATCTTCAAGCATAAGCGTATCAGGTATATGTTTGCTTACAGTTGAATCCATTCGTCTCTTCCTGAATTTAGTTTCATGAAGACAGCCTTCCTGTCATCGGATTATAGCGTCTATATTTTTTTCCACAAACGGAGATATGCTTAACCCTTTAGCCCGCCAGCCGTGAGGCCTTCGACAAAATATCTGTTGAAGATGAGGTAAACAACCGTTATCGGCACGGTGCTTATGAGAACACCAGCGGCGAGCAGGCCGTACTGTGTATTGTACCTGCTTCTGAAAAACATCAATCCAAGACCCAGCACCCTTTTGCTTTCCTCGTGCGTTATGAGGAGAGGGAGCAAAAACGCGTTCCAAACCCACATGAAATCGAGAACGATCAACGCCAACACGGCTGGTTTTGCAAGCGGAACCATGATATGTCTGAAAACTGCAAACTCATTGCAGCCATCAACACGCCCTGAGTCCCCGTAATCTGAATCTACACTAAGGAAAAACGCCCGCATTAGCATAACTCCGAAGGGCAACCCGACGCCGATCAGGGAAACGATGACGCCCCAGAGAGTCTCTATCAAAGCGAAGCGCGGCAAAACAAAATACAGCGGTATAATAATGGACTGAAGGGGAATGGCTAGTCCCATGATCATGAGTGTGGTTATCCCGTTTTTGCCAGGAAACGACATCTTGCCCAGGGAGTAGCCACACATCGCCGAAAGCGATACGACCCCCGCGACCGAAGGTACTGTCACATACACCGTATTGAAGAAGTAAACGTTGAACCGACCTTGAAACCAAGCCCTGGAAAAATTCTCCCATCGCCAGATTTTGGGCAGCGCATAGGGATCACTGAAGATTTCCATCGTGTTTTTAAACGCCGACAGCGCAATCCACAGAAATGGGACCAGGGTCACCAGCGCAACAAATATCAGTACGAGATAGATAAGGCTATATGAGAAGCTTCTTCTCAGCCGGATACTGCTCAATCTGATCGATTTCATTGTCGTCATCAATCCTTTGCGCTTCTGATTCGACTAAGTTGGAAAGCGGCTACTATAACAAGCATCAATACCGTAGCTATAGCCGACCCGTATCCCATCCTGTTATCTACAAAGGCGTAACGATACATCACGGTTGCGATAACCTCGGTCGAATAGGCCGGCCCACCTCCGGTCATGATGTAGGGTAGATGGAACATCTTCATGGCCGTTATCGTTGTGTAAATAACCATGAACTCAAATTCGTTTCTGATCGAAGGCAAGGTAACATAAAAGAGCACCTGGACAGAGTTTGCGCCGTCAATTCTCGCGGCCTCCTTCAACGCAGGATCGACATTCTGTATGGCTCCTAGAAGTATGACAACACAGAACCCGTAGAACACCCAGGCAAATACACCAATCAACGCAAGGAGAGCTGTTTCCGGTAATCCCAACCATGCCTTGGCAAGTTGTCCTAATCCTATAGCCCTCAAAATATTGTTGACAATGCCGAATGAAGAAGCATACATCCACTCCCACACGATCGCTGTAACAACCGGTGGAAAAATCATAGGAAGGAAGTAAATAACCCTAAAGAGCAAACGCCCCCGAATACGAGTAGCCATCAAAACCGAGAGCAAAAGGCCCAAGACGAGAGGAATACATACCGCACCGGCAATCCAGATAAAATTGTGTATGAAAGATTTTAGAACGACTTCATCTTGAAACATTCGTACAAAGTTCGTTACACCCACCCACTCTCGGTATTTGGTCAATCCGTTCCACTTGAAAAAACTCAACCAGGAAGTCGAAATCGTCGGATAGATAATGATCGTCAGGTATACGATCATAGCAGGCAAGATAAAGAGATAGCTTGCCCTTAAAAGGCGATCTTCAGCAGTAATTGGTAACACGATCCTACGGACGAACCTCAAACTGCTTGAGATAAATCGCATCTCACTCTTCTCCTCGAGAGCTAAATAGAAGTACCCACCGGGAATACAAAGATCCCCGGTGGGGTGAGAGTTCTACCGATCTCTACTTCTGTGGAAATCTCCCCTCGCTGATGGCTGTTTCCCATACCTTTTGCTTTGTAGCCATCACCTCTTCCGGGGTTGCTTTTCCCAACCACATTTCCTGCATCTTCGCGATTGTTGCCTGAACGACATCCTCAGGCATGACGTTGAACATACTGTACGCCGCGACCGGCTGGAGCGTCAAATCGAGTACCTTCTTCTGGAGCCGGTTGAGTGTGATCTTTCCGGTATCGATCGCCGTAGGAGGGACCCAGTAGCTCTTTTCCAACCAGATCTTGTCTCCCTCCGCGCTGATCACGAGATCGAGGAAGTCGAGGGCCACTTTGGGATACTTTGATTCGCTCGAGACCAGCCAACCCGATCCCGTATTGATCGCAACACGTCCTTTTACACCGGGAATGGGAGGCGGAGCAAAGAAATCAAGCTGCACATTGGGATCCTCGGTGAGAGATCCCAAGGTCCATGTCCCGTTCAGATGCAAGGCGGATTTCTTGGATACGAACAGAGTCAGCGCCTCTGCCCACTGCATGGCATTGACATCCTTCGGCCACAGCTGCCTGTCATTGAGCACTTTCAGCAACTTCAGAGCTTTGATAAACTCCGGTCGATTCCAATTTCCCTTCTTGAAAATCGTATCCTCCAGGAGATCCTGGTTGATGGCCACCCCATGCATCATTGCCTCATAATGCATGTTGAAGGCCCCCCTAGCGACCGCAGCGGGGTTACTGATCGCCGGATCATAGCCTTCGGCCTTGAGCTTCTCTGCCAGGACAATGAAATCATCCCACACTTTCGGCACGGAAAGGCCTTTCTCTTTAAAAATATCCTGATGGTAGAAGACTACACTCACGACCTCGGCTTCATTGGGGACAGCCCAGTAATGACCCTTAAAAGAAGTGTACGCCCTGGTCCAGGGCTGCAATCTTTTATCCCATCCTCTGTTTTTGTACTCCTCCGTAAGGTCCAAAAACAGATCAGCCTCGATGGCCGGCCAAACATAGGCGCCTATCGAGCTGCCGACGATATCAGGACCTGCTCCGCTGGCGATAGCCGTTTTCATTCCAGAACGGATGTTCTCCATGTCCATCGGCTGTCGCTCCACCTTTACCCCGGGGTTTCTCGTTTCGAACTCCGCGATCAGGGTGTCCAGCGCTTCTGACGGTCCCGGATCGTTTGCCTGATCCCAAATCGAGATCTTTTTGACCTCCGTCGCCTTCTCGCCCTGCCCGGTTCCAAACGTGACATAGGCAGGAAAGAGCAGCAGGATGGCCAGCAACAACAGTGCTTCTCTTCGTTTGCTCATCTAACACCTCCAAGTATTGTTTATTAAAGAGCAACTCTACAGTAGAGTTGATCACCGCCCTACGAAAGACCTACTAGCTGTTGAGCGAGGTCTTGATACATTAGACGTTATAACATCTAATGTTTGATATTTTAATACCAGCTTATAAAGCGTCAAGTGGGTATTAGACATAAACACTCAGCGACAGTAAAATCATTGCTTTTAGGTTCGAAATATCTCTTTTTTGCTACACATTTGTTAATATATTGAAAAAGAATCCGAGCGGAAGGCGCTGCAATCACATTGTCGAAATGTTGTTTTGGATATCTTGATGGGCTGCAGTTTATGTTATAAGAAACATGATTGGGAAGAAAAAGCTGATCTTGAGAAGTAGAGGAACCGCCACATGAAAGCTGTCAAAATCCCCAAGCCAGGCTACGCTGAGCTGATCGAGATCCCTGATGCCTCAGCCGGCCCCGGTAGAGTCGTCGTCAAGGTTCATGCCACAGGAATCTGTGGATCCGATATCGCCGCCTATAATGGGACCCACGGCTTCCGGGTGCCCCCCGTGATAACGGGGCATGAGCTATCCGGCATTGTCACCGAGGTGGGAGAGGGCGTCCGGGGCGTGCAGATCGGTGACCGAGTGGCCATAGAACCCCAAGTAGCATGCGGCAAGTGCGATTTCTGCCGGTCCGGACACTACAACGTGTGCCCGGATAAACGAGTTCTGGGGGCTACCTACTGGACCGGCTCCTTTGCCGAATCCGTCGTGCTTCCGCCATCATGCCTCTACGAGGTGCCGCCGGAGGTGTCGATGCCCGTCGCCAGCCTTATCGAACCCTTCTGCGTCGGCCTCCACGCAGTGGAGCGAGCCCGCATTGAGCCTGGAGACAACGTCGCGGTCCTCGGCAGCGGAACCATCGGTCTCATGACTCTCTTGGGCGCTCTGCAGCAAAAACCGGGCCTTGTTGTCTGCTCCGACCTTCGCCCCTTCAACCTGGAGATGGCCCGGTCGTTGGGGGCGACTAACACGATCAATCCGAAAGAGTCCAATTTCACCGACGAGATAGAAAAGGCGACCGATGGCAGGGGAATCGATGTATGCCTGCTGGCTGCGCAGTCAACTCAGGTAATCGAACAAGCCTTCGAGATAACAAGACCGCTGGGCCGGATCGTGGCGATAGCGATGTTCGAGGGAGACACCTCCGTGGACTTCAAGAAGATCCAGGCCCGGGAGCGTGAGGTCATGGGAACCTTCATGTACACACACAGGGACTATCTCCGGGCTATAGAGCTTTTCCCCAAGCTCAAGGATTCCATGGAAAAGATGATCACCCATCGCATCACGATGGAGCGGCTGCCCAAAATGCTTGACGAATTGAGCAGGGGCCAGGTAGAAAACGTCATAAAAGTCGTCGTCGAGATGGCGGCGTAATAAGGAGGCTTACATGAGTGACCATCACGCCGGAGTTTCTATGAGCAGCGTATTTGCGAGCCGCGTCCTCGCAGACAACCTCGGCGATCCCGAAGCACCGGTTCTACTGCCCGATGGGCGGTGGGCCATCGTGGAGATGAGCCCCGACACAGGATGCGTGACCATAATCGATCCTAAAGACCGGTCCATGCAGGTACTGGCCAAGACGGGGCGCCCGAATGGATTGGCCATCAATGCAAACGGCGACCTTTGGATCGCCAATTCGGTTCCCCCCTCGCTCATGCGTCTCGATTCCGCCGGCAACCTCGAAGTCGTGACGCGCGGGTTGGAATCCCTGCCCTTCCTGTGGCCCAACGACCTCTGTTTCGGGCCCGACGGGGCGATTTATATGACTGATTCCGGGGTCGATCATGGTTCCTGGCAGAAAGTTGCGCCGCAGGACAGACTCGATGCAGAACTGGATGGTCGTGTGCTTCGGATCGATCCCAAAACAGGAGCCGTGCAGCTTATCGATCGGGGACTTCGCTTTGCCAACGGGATCGCCTTCGGTCCTGACAACAGGCTGTACGCCAACGAAAGCCTCACCTCGAAGGTCTTTGTCTACGATTGGAAGGACGACGGCGTGGTAGCCGAACGCCGCCTGTTCGGAAACGTACGCGACGCAGAGCCCGATGATGGGATCATCAGCCACCCGGACGGCATGGCCTTTGGCGCCAACGGCTGGCTCTACGTATCGATATACAGCCGAGGTGACATCGTTGTTCTGGATGCAGGTGGCGCCGTCGTGAGGCGCATCTCTACTGAGTTGCCTCGGATGACAAACGTGGCTTTCGGTCCGGCTGGAGAAAAAACTATCTGCACGACCTCTGCCACATCGGATCGGGCAGGTCAGCTTTGTCTCTACGAGATAGACACCGAGGGGTTAGCTCTCTTCAAGTAGCGAGGTTTTGTATCATAACAAAGCATATCCCTACTTTCAAATTACTAAATATAACTTCTGTTTGTAAGCAGCCGGCTTAAATACACAGGTGCGATATTAAACCTAAAGCTCGACAATTTTCCCTTTTCTACCGATTCGTATACAGCGTCTGCTCGTTCTTGAATTTTTCTTGCATCTTTCCCGTTTGAAATGGAAGCAATCGGCTGATCCAAAGTTCATGTGGCCTCTCTTTGAGTTTGGTATCGTCAATATCACAAATACAGGTGATCTCGGCAAGGATGCTTATTATCGAAAG
>CAZLRN010000149.1:0-9701 GCA_964561715.1 uncultured Spirochaetales bacterium | reverse complement strand
GCGCCAAGGGAGCTTTTGGAGAAGAGAGTGATATGATCAGCGATTGCACTGCGCCAGTTCCGCCTAAAGAGCCGGGCCTGCAATCCGTCGACATTGGGGGTCGTGATGATAGCCATGCCTCGAGTCGAAAGGATGCGATAGATCTCTTCTAGAAAGCCCTTGGGATCGGGCACATGCTCAATGAGATGCGAAAAGTGAACAACGGCGAAATGCTCTGAGGGCAGGTCTGCCTCGTAGAGCGTTCCGATAAAGATATCGACACCTCTATTTCGAATACCGTATTCAGCTGACTCCCTGCATATTTCAACGCCTTTGCTTTGCCAGCCCAAACGATCCATATGTTGGAGCAGCATTCCTGTGGCACATCCGATATCGAGAAAACGCCTGTTCTCAAAGATTTCAGCGGATTTCGAGAAAAAGCCTATATCCTCCATGCCCAATTTCATGAGATTGAAAAAGTTTCTATCGTTCTCCAATTCGTATTGAAAGTACCGCGCGTCGTAGCGCGTTCTGAGATCTTCGAACAAGGGTTGCTGATCCTGGTAGACGAGGCCGCAGCTCGAACACTTCACATAGCTGAACCCATCACACTCCAAATAAACCCGGCTATCAGCGTTGCCACATAGATTGCATCGAATCGTTTTGGTTCGCTCCTGCTGCACCCCGATATCGAAAGTCTTTATTCTACCCATAAGCCAATATCTACCGAGCTTTCGCGTCCGGCAAAATCCTCCGCTCTGATTTGTATCTGGCTCTTGCCTGTGACAAGATTCAGACGGCCCAGTCTATAAAACCAGTCCTCATAATATAGATCGTCACAATTCGTGTTTGTATTAGCAATGACAAGGCGGTTGTCCCTCACTTCGAGCGAATTAAAAGCAACCGTAGTCACGACCCTTCCACTGTCGCCCAGATAGAGTCTGTAGGGAGCCATATTACGATTGAAAGAGACATAGTCACTCTTGTCGTAAATCCGGGCAAGAACCTCTGCATCACCCGGTACCACTTTCAAACCATCAGTCAGTTCTAGAAGCTCCGAATCTCTCAACAGATAGACCTTCTCAATGGCCGGACCTGGACCTTTGTTCACAGAAAGCAAAGGCTGGAGCGGCGATTTGTCTTTTTTGATGGGATTGAGTATAGTGCTTTCCTCGTTATCGATAATCATGAGAGAGAGATGCACTCCCTTAGAGATACCGGTATCTCCGCAATAGCCCAAAGGCTTGACAAACCCGATCTCCACAAGGGTCTGCCAGAGAATGGATTTATCGGCGGATGTAAGATCTTCCCTGATAGCCAGATGATTTCCGGCCGCGGCATAGGAGTTCTGCACTATGTTTCTCGCCTGCTCATCAGGTAGCCTGTCCATGACGGATTTTTCGAATACCTCCTTTTCGATCTGCTGGGGCCGGGCATGGAATATTCGTGTGGCTCTGGGCGCAGATCCCTTCTGCAGATGAGAATAAACCGAACGAATACCTCCCTCGTGTTGAAGGACGATCAAGCTGCCGTTTCCCCTTTTGAGTGAATGAAAGTTTTCTCCCTCTTCATGGGAGAAGATAAACTCCCCGTCGGCAATCGGAAAAACAACCTGCACACCGCCCCCTAGATCGATTCCAGAGAAGAAGTGACCGTACCTCCGTTCGCCGAAGGTCGCCATCAGAACCTTCTCCTCCACGGGCCAATCAAATCCTCTGCCTAGAGGAACGCTGATTACCGCGAACAGCAACATTGGCAGGAATCCCCCCAACGATCGAACAAACCTGCCGGACCTCATCGCTTTCATTCCATTATTCCTCAACAACATCGACTCTCAGCAGGATCTCATTGCAGCCGAGCAGTATATGATCATCGATCTCGCGAAGATGAGCGAATTCGCAGCTAAACGATTTACTGTAAAGAATCTGGCCTTGATTTGTGCAGACTTTCAATTCCGCGGTCTCCCCCACCTTATAGAGGGCTGATACAAGCCCCCTATGCTGGCTCTCGCCGAGTCCGACAAAAGATCCTGCAGCTGGAATGACGCGGCTCTCCCGCGAAGAAATTTCAAAAATTCCAAGGCCTTTTTCTGTTTCGAAATATACAAGCTTGCCTGATTCACTGAAGCGAGTGAATACCTCTCTTCGATAATCCGATGTCAACGGCATAACGGAGGTTTCCGTTTTTCCCGCATCCAGGATGCGAACCAATAGCAGCTTTTGGGGATCGATGCCGCTAACTGCGACGACATCTCTGCCGTCCGGACTGATGGCGCAGCCTAACGTGATGGGAACTCGACTCGCGCTATCCAAATTATCCCTCATCAATTCGCCGCTATTGTCGAAGACTTTGGTCATTCCGTTGAGCAGCCCAACTAGGATGAAGTCGTCGGAAAAGCAGAGGCTCGTGATCAAGGTCGGAAACTCAACGGTCCAGGATTCCTCCGATTCCACGTTCACAACCGTCAATCCTGTGGATTCACTGTTTAGAAGGAAGAGCCTCTCACTCTGCCTGTCCAGTATGGGATATCCCGTTAGCCGGAAGCTTCTGAGAAAATTTCCCCTGTCGTCTCTCAAAACCAGGTTTTCTGGAATTCTGGGAAAATTGATATACCCGGAATCGGTGAGGGTTGCATCGAATAGAAACCTCTCGCGAACCGCTACATTGCCGGCAAGATCAATGAATCCGAATTCCTTCCCTGTACGATACCAGAAAAGCTTGCCCTCAATTTGGTCGGTAGTAGGGGCTTCGCGGATATTTTGCGACCATACCGGCTTAAAGATCATCTCTTTGCCGGTGGAGGCGGGAAAAACAAGCAGATAGGCTGCAAGAATCAACAGAGAAAGGAGAAAAGCAGTTCTTCTCCTGTTTCGTTTCAGAGGTGAACTCCTCGATGTTTAGGACTTCCCCTTTGTTCTACTACCTGGGTAATCACTGACAAAAGAGTTGTTAATTGTATAACTATGCTATAGGATATTTCCCGGATTTGTCAATTGAGGGCGTTAACGATCCGATGAACTTGGATGACAGAGAAATCGATCGGCTAGTCCGTTCTGCCAGAGAAGCGGCTTCCCGTTCATATTCACCCTACTCCCATTTCAAGGTTGGTGCCGCTCTTCTCACCAAAGACGGAACCATTTTCATGGGTGCCAATATTGAAAACCGCTCTTATGGATTGACTATATGCGCAGAGAGAAGCGCAATTGCCGCTGCCGTATCGGCTGGAGCGACGGCGTTCGACGCAATTGCCATTTATAGTCCTGACTCCGATTATCCTGTACCGCCCTGCGGAGCTTGCCGTCAGGTGCTAAGTGAGTTTGGCAGTCCTGAAATGGTCATTGTTATGGCGTGCGACTTGAAAGCAGTGACGAAAACACTCGAGGAGGTATTGCCCTTCGATTCTCTGCACGAGCTTCGAAGACGCTCCTAACGCAACATTCTATCTATTTCTTTGGACTTGGAGCACCGAGTTTAGCACGTCTATCTCGTTCTTTGATCTGCTTCAGATCGGATTCCATTTTTGTTTTCCAGATGTCTATCTTTCTCTTGGTCACCTCTGCCTTGTCGCTTTCGCCAAGCACGATATGAATTCTCCTTAGAGCAGAGAGATAGTTGATCGCCAGCTGTATATCATCGATTCTGCGGGTGGAGAGCTCGTATTTCTGCCGATAGCCGTCAGCAGCGTTTTGCAGAAGTTCCTTGGCCAGATTGGCGTGAGCGACGCGCTCTGCGTATCCTTCGATTCGAGGATCCAATTTGGCAATAAAGGTCTTAAAGTTGATCAAGTTCTTGGTCACAGTGGCGAATCGACCTTCGAGCTCCACAAAGGACCACTTCCATTTCGTGTTTTCCCCGAATCCATCTTCGATTGAATCAATGGAGAATCCTATCTTATTGACCAGCTTATAACGAGAGATATCGTCGAAGTCTTCGATCGAAATCAATCCCTCCTCGTACTCTGAGAAGGGAACATCGATATATGTGGAGACTATCTCTTCCAGATAGATAATGGCCTTGTAGAGGCACTTCCGAGCTTCGTTGAGGTAGGATTCGTTTTTTATGCCAAGAAGGGCGAGGGAGAGGGAATTGATCAGAGTGTAGTAGGAGACCAGAACGAGATTTTCGGTCGCTATTTCGATTCGCTGCGGATTGTAGGAGACATCCCCCTTTCTGAACTGGGAGACGGTCTTCCGTTCATGCTGGATAATTTCGTTGATAAGGGCTTTGTACTCTGTGATCTTTTCCTGGTATTTTTTTTTCGCCTTCTCGCTCACTTTACCCATCTAAACACCCTCATGCACTTCCGGACATGGCATATTTTTTGAGAAGATCCTCAGCGTGCTTTAATGCTACCTCATTTTCGCTATCACCGGCAAGCATACGCGATATCTCGAGCTGTTTGTCCTTGCCCACAATCGAGGTAACGGTCGTAATCGTCCTCTTGTTCTTCTCGTATTTCTCCACCTTCAAATGGTTATCGGCCCTCACGGCAATAGTGGCCAGATGAGTTATGCAGAGGATCTGTTTAATCCTTGAAAGCCTGTGCAAGCGCTCACCAACCGCAAGAGCGACTTCGCCTCCTATGCCTACATCTACCTCATCAAAGATAAGGGCATTAATATGATCGGATTCGAGCAGAATCGATTTAATGGCCAGCATGACACGGGAAAGCTCTCCACCAGAAGCGATTTTAACCAATCGCTTATAAGGCTCTCCGGGATTGGGAGAAATGACAAACTCTACGATATCCAGACCGTGCTGATTGATGGAGGGCTTGCCCTGAGGATCCTTCCGCGTCTGCACGAGAACCTTAAAGTGAACCTTGGGCATGCCCAGATGCAGCAATTCATCTTCGATTAGTTTTTCGGCTTTAGCCGCCGCCTGTTTTCTTTTTTCGCTCAACTCAGAAGCAGCGATCTCAATTTCTTGCTCTGTCCTTTCTAGATCCGCCTCAAGGGATCTCTTTGTATCCTCCCAAGTCTCCAGCTCTTGGAGGTCAGTCTTACATTTTTCTGCATACTCTTTTACCATTGTTATGGTATCGCCGTATTTCTTTTTCAAATCTCTAATCGTATAGAGTCGCTCTTCGACCGCAGAGAGGCGATCCGGATCGAACTCAAAGCCGGATTTGTAGGAACGGATCGATTCTGAAAAATCTTCCAACTCGTAAAAGGCATCCTGTAGCTGGTTCTGCAGCTTGCCGATGCTTGTGTCGATTTGCGCCATCTCCTCCAGGGCATCTCTGCAGCGCCTGAGCTGGCTCAGCGCGCCTCCCCGGCTCTCCGCCACATTTGTATAGACCTCTTCGATTAGATGCGCTAGCTTCTCATGGTTGGCCAGAATTCGATGTTCCTCCTCCAGCTTCTGTTCTTCGTCATCGGATAGCTGGGCTTTCTCTATTTCGGATACAGCGTGTTGCAGGAGATCGATCTCGCGTAGGCGCTCTCTTTCGTCTTTCATTTTTTTGGCCAGACTGTTTTTGAGCGATACGATCTGTCCGTACAACTCACCGACCCGACCGGCGAGTTCTTCGGTTCCACCAAAACGATCGAGCAGCGACCGATGATTGGAAGGCTTGAGTAGGGATTGGTGTTCATGCTGTCCGTGCAGATCAAAGAGCATTGACGCCAGCCCGCTCAGCTCGCCCCTGGCGATAGGCACGGATTGAACATAAATTGATCCTCTTCCGGATTTCTTGAAAGCCCGACGGACTAGGATCCTTCCATCTTCGGGAGTAATGCCGTGAGAGTCTAGCCAATTGAGGACTTCAGGGCTTTTGGAAACCCGGATGAGTCCGGATACAAAGGTTTCATCTGCGCCTGAACGAATCACAGAGGGATCTGTTTTTTGACCGAGTATAAGCCCCAGGGCGTCAACAAGAATCGATTTGCCTGCTCCTGTCTCTCCCGTGAGCACATTGAGACCTTTGGTAAACTTGACATTGACACGATCAATAAGTGCGTAATTCTGGACACTCAGTTCTTCAAGCATGAGGCTCCCCTGACCAGTTTAGCTTGGATCTGAGAACTTCGTAAAAGTTACGTCTATCTGATCTGATGATCAACGATTTTTGGGGCAGCGCCTGGAACGTGATCCTATCTCCATTATTGAGGTGAAAGGGCTGCTGACCGTCGATTGTCAGGACTGCCTCGGTTCGATCCGCACGCTCCAGCTCCAGTTCGATGTCCTCCTCTGCAGGCACTACCAAGGGACGATTCGATAGGGTAAAGGGACATATGGGATTGAGAATAAAGGCTTCCATCTCTGGGTGAAGGATAGGTCCTCCGGCTCCCATTGAATAAGCCGTCGAGCCTGTTGGGGTTGATACGATTACACCGTCTGCTCTGTATCGACCCACATAGCTGCGAGCCAAGAAGAGATTGAGCTCTATCAATCGGGATACACCAATAGTACCTATCACTGCATCATTCAATCCCACAAGCTTAGCAATCGTTTCACGGTTGCGGACGACTTTAGCCGATATCATGATTCTCTCACTTATTCCAAGCTTTCCCTCTACAAACTTTTCGTAGGTTTGAATCCATTCGGTGCTTGTTATCTCAGTAATGAAGCCGAATTTACCGAGATTGACTGCCAGTATCGGAATGCTTTCCAAAAGGCAGGCTCGTGCGCAGGAAAGCAACGTTCCGTCGCCGCCAAGTGAGATGGCAAGATCAACGCCGCGCAAATCAGCAGCTCGAGGTTCGTCGTCAATGGATTGCACCTCCAATTCGATGCCTCTCGTGCTGAAATAGGATTCCATTTCATGAAGAATGCTTTGGGCATCATCTTTCAATGGATTAACAATGACTAATATTTTCCTGATGATTTCGCTCATTTAGGGAAGAGTTGATAGCACCTTTGAGATTATCTCGATATTCCGCTTTCCTAATGTCGGATAACAGGGAAAGAGTAGACATCTCAAAGCCAGCTGCTTGGCACTGGGGCAGTTCGCATCAATTCCATCGCGCATCAATACGGAATCCCTATAGGCAGGATGTGTTTGCACGTCACGCTTCATTGAGTACTGTTGAACCTCCTTCATGGAAGACTGGAGCAGAACCGGGAAAGAAAAGTACACGTTATCCCCCTCTTTCTTCTGAATGAGGGGCTTGTGTCTGGTCTTCATTAGACTGCGAGAGAAGATCCGTGCGATTTCGTTTCTCGCTGATATGAAGTTTTCGATCTCCTTTATCTGTGCCAAGCCCAGGCTGGCATTGAAATCAGAAAGAATAGAGTCCGATGTGGCTTTCAACTCACGAAGCTGCTTTGTTTGCTCCTTTCGACCGCTCAGAATCATTCCTCCGTCGCCGCTGGTGATGACGCTTTCCGGTCCAAGTGAAAGGATCACAAGATCCCCAAAACTACCACAGCGTCTTGTACCCCAGTTTCCACCCAGGCCTTGCGAGAGGTCTTCGATAAGCGGGATTCCCAGATCCGATAGCGCATCCATATCAGGAATGTATCCTAAGGTGTAGTGCACAAGCAGGGCTCCAGGCATCTTATCCATGACACGCCGAACCTCTTCTGAAATGATCACGCCCGAATCCTCATCAACGTCGATGATAATCGGAATGAGCCCCTTCTGCTCGCACACATCCAGGTACAGCGATGGAGATAGGGCCGAAAACACGACCTTGTCCCCTCGGCTCAATCCCATGACCTCCAAGGCCATAGACAGTGCCGTGCGATAATTAGCGCAGGCGATCCCGCCTGCGATCCCGAGATAGCTGGCTACACCCGACGCCAATTCCGCGCTCAAAAGCCCTGGGCCGAGACGATCTGATACCATACAGGTAAGTACGCTATCCATGTCCCTACGTTTGATCGTAGGTCTAAACACCGAGATGGCCATATTGCACCTTAGCTAAAATCCAAATTTTCCTATAAGAGGTACGAATCGACATCCAATGCTCTCTCTTGTCTCAAAACTACCTCCGAATCGTCTCACTACGGTAAGCACCTGATAGGTTCTGTAGTCACCCACGGGTATCACGAGGACTCCATTATCCGCCAACTGTGCCTTCAACACATCCGGGACCTTCGGAACTGCTGCAGTCACGATGATCCCTTCAAATGGTCCCTCCTCGGCCCAGCCCTCCGAACCATCGGCTATCTTGAAATCGATGTTACTGTATCCTAGCTTGCTCAGGATCTCTTTGGACCGCTCGAGAAGCGCCGCTATTCTTTCGATGGTATAGATGTGTTCGGCTAGCTCGGCAAGCACGGCTGTCTGGTATCCACTTCCGGTCCCAATTTCGAGGACCTTTTCATAGCCATGCAGCGCAAGCTGCTCTGTCATGAAAGCAACTATGTAAGGCTGAGAGATGGTTTGACCATGTCCAATGGGAATCGGGAAATCACCGTAGGCATTGCCCTTCTTTGGTTCCCCTAGAAATGCCTCCCGGGGAATCCGACTCATCGCTTCGATAACACGTCTGTTAAGAACCCCCCGTGCCTTTATCTGAGTGCGCACCATCTCCGCGGCACGGCTGTTATTTGTGTATTTGACCCGCAATGCGCACCTCTTTGCTTTGACCGGAATACCCTGTGTGGCTGGACTTGCTACTTTTTAACTTAATTCCCAGCTCCCCTCCTGTTTCTGGCATCCTTTGCGTAAAGCTTCGATATCTTATACTGCTTCAGCAAGAGACTGATCGCTTCGTTAACAGCCTCCGTTCGGCTAGAATAATAGCCTTCTTTGACCATCTCATCAATACCTTCTAAGAGATGAGCCGAAGTCTCGATATACGCCTTAGCCACTTTTCTCCTCCGACTTTACAGTATAGCATTGCAGAGCTGAGCAATCAAAATATCCGCGAGGAACGATTTATTTTTTCCAAAAAAAGGGGATAGGAAAACCTATCCCCATCAAAAACTGAGGCACTGGGATGAGAAAAGGAGGTAAAACTCATCCGTGGTATCAAAAGTAAAAAACTGCCCCGTTTTCGTATTCAACTATATAAACAATTTTATTACCGATTGGTTACTAAAATAAAAAAGCCTGGCAACGTCCTACTCTCCCACCGATTTGGCAGTACCATCGGCGCTGAAGGGCTTAACTTCCGTGTTCGGAATGGGAACGGGTGGATCACCTTCGCTA
Source organism: uncultured Spirochaetales bacterium (assembly GCA_964561715.1). GTDB lineage: Bacteria > Spirochaetota > Spirochaetia > SZUA-6 > CAZLRN01 > CAZLRN01. The sequence continues at coordinate 619 of CAZLRN010000149.1, read as the reverse complement.
TGGTCACCAGGCAAGTTTTCTCTATAAGGAAGCATATCGTTGGCTGCGACCTGCGCGGCCCGCCCACAATCTAAACAATTTAGCCTATTTTCTATATGCAGCCAACGATAAAGTGCTCAATCATTTATGCTGATTGCACACCTGCAATGGACAATTTCAGTTCGACGAGCTCTACAAAAAAAGCGAAGCTTGCTGAACGAAGTTCAGTGCTGAGCCACCGCAGGTGACTCAGCTTGAAGTTTCTACGAAGCAGAAACTTCTAAACAAAAAATGCTCTGCCTAATCTGTTTGAAGTTTTCTGCGTAGCAGAAAACTTCCAAACAAAAACTGCGAAGCAGTTTTTGTAGTTGTCAGAAAATATGGTCAAGCCTCACGGTAAATTAGTACTGGTCGGCTGAATACGTTACCGCACTTATACCTCCAGCCTATCAACCAGATCATCTTTCTGGTACCTTCAGGGGTTTTACAACCCTGGGTTGCCTCATCTTGAGGGGGGCTTCCCACTTAGATGCTTTCAGCGGTTATCCCTTCCGAACATAGCTACCCAGCACTTACCCTTGGCAGGATAACTGGTACACCAGAGGTTCGTCCACTCCGGTCCTCTCGTACTAAGAGCAGC
>CAZLRN010000148.1:0-9848 GCA_964561715.1 uncultured Spirochaetales bacterium | reverse complement strand
CCGTCGGCCGATCCAGAAACCCCGGCTAAGCCAGCCAGGGTTGAAACATATCCTGTAGCGAGATCAATTTTCCTTATGGTGTGATTTGCCCAATCGGCCGCGAAGAGAGACTGTCCGTCAGTGGTGAGATCTGTTGGGAAATCAAAGCGAGCAAGCGCTCCCCTCCCGTCGCTAGATCCGCTGGCGCCCGCCAAGCCGGCGAGGGTGGACACATACCAGGTTAGTTCGAGAGCCTGTCCCTGAATCGACCCGCCGAGAAGCTGCACCGGGGCGAACTGCCCCGTAAAATCCCGGCAGGAAACCGATTCGAGCACAAGGATCACAAGCAACAGCAGTCGCTTCACTGGAGATCTCCATTATTAATCATACTATATTGGGAGGGATTATGCTGCGGGTTGTTGCCCGTCCCTGTTCAACTACTTGTCATTGGTAGAAGTCTCAATGAGCCGCGAGAGCGCTCAGCATCGAGTCTCTCTGTAAATTGCAGACTTTGCTCTATAATGTAGATAGAGAGGAGTCCTTTGTGAAAACATTTCTGATTGCCGTCATATTGGTCTATCTCGTATCCCCTGTGGTGGCAGAGGAGAAACCCGAGATCTTTGTCCAGCTCGGTCATGCCGCAGATGTTCAGGCTGTGGCATTCTCTCCGGATGGTGAGCTTGTTGTTTCGGCGAGCGACGACAAGACGATCAAGCTATGGCAGGCCGACACGGGCAGGCTCGTGATGACGCTTTCGGGCCATTTGCATTTTGTCCGCTGCGTCGCCTTTTCGCCCGATGGCAAGCTGATAGCCTCTGGAAGCGTGGACCGTACAGTCAAGCTGTGGGACGTTTCTTCAGGAACGGAGGTTGTAACCTTTTCCGGCCATAGAGACACGATCAGCGGCGTGGCATTCTCGCCAGACGGAAAGACTGTTGCATCCTGTGCCGTTAACGATACGGAGACCAGGGTTTGGGATATTGCTACCGAGAAGCTGAGCCGCACCATTGAAAATGAGTACTCCTTCCGAAACGTGGCTTTTTCGCCTGACGGTAAATACCTGGCCCTGGTCGGGAGTTGGTTGAGGATCTTCGACCTGCAGAAGGGAGAAATCGTGCAGGTTATCAAGCATTTCTCTCCAACAAAGGTTTGCTTTTCTCCGGATGGCAAGTATATGGCCTGTGGGGGTGGGGGAGGATTGAGCCTGATTGCGGTCGAAAGTGGTGAGGTTGCTCTGCAGTTCAGCAAGACGACGATTCTCGATACCGCCTATTCACCGGATGGAAAGTATATAGTCTCTTCAGGCTATGATGATGTAGCGCGGCTCTGGGACGCGCAAAGCGGCAAGGAGCTTAGGGTTTTCGAGGGTCACAAGGACGACATCCGGTCTCTCGCCTTTTCGCCCGACGGGCGGCAGGTCATAACCGGTAGTGCAGATTTTACCGTCAGGCTCTGGGATGTCGAGAGCGGTGTCGAACTCCAAACCTATACGGGACGATCGGCGAGCGTCAATTCCATACTCTACTCGCCGAGTGGCGGCTACATTATCAGCGGTTCGGCGGACAGCACAATCAAGATGTGGGATCTTCTCGCCGCAAAACAGGATCGCGTTCTCTCCGGTCACTCGGAGGAGGTGGCTTCAGTGGCTCTCTCATCCGATGGGCGCAGGATCGTCTCTCTGGCCTATGACAGGAAGATGGTGCTCTGGGATGCCGAGAAGAAGCAAAAGGTGAGGGACATACGGGATGATCTGTTTGCGGCGGGTTCGGTCGCCCTTTCACCTGACGACGGCTACGTTATTATCGGGAAAGGACTGATGGCGCCCAAGTTGATCGATCTCGAAAGCGGGGTCGAAGTCAGAGAGTACCTGGGAAAAGCTCACTATTATCTGACCAAGGTTGTCGGCGGAACCACGCAGAAGGAGGAGGCGAAGTATACGATGCTCGCCGCTTCCTTTTCGCCCGATGGAAGATATATCATCGGAGGCTCCAACGACGGCACATTGCGATTGTGGGAATCAAAGCGGCAGGCCGAGATCTACTCCGTCGTCGCCCACTCCGATGACATCAACGCCGTGATATGGTCCGGCGATGGAAGATACGCCTTTTCGGGCAGCTCCGACGGAACAATCAAGATGTGGCGGTTTGTGGAAGAGATGGGATTCTTCAAACTGGAGAGGACCTTCGAGAGTGAGGGCCACACCGTTGCTGCGCTGGCTTTTTCGCCGAACGGAAGGTATCTCGTGTCGGCGAGCCACGACAGAACCCTCAAGCTATGGGACATTCACACTGGCGAGAATCTACGCACCTTCAGGGGACACAAGAGCACGGTGAGATCCGTTGCATTTTCGCCGGATGGCCGTTTTATTGTTTCGGGAAGCTGGGATACCACTGCAAAGATCTGGGATGTGAGCAGCGGAAGGGAAATCGCTATGCTCGTGGGATTCGAAAACGGCGAATGGGTTATCGTAACGCCCCAGGGCTACTACAACTCTTCGCCCGAAGGTGCTGCGCAGCTAAATGTACGCTCGAGAGGCTCAATCTTCAGTATCGACAACTATGCTGAGAAATTTTTTAGGCCTGATATAGTAAAAGCGGCGCTGACCGGAGTTAAGCTGGAGGGAATGTCAAATTTGGAAGAAGTCAAACCGCCGCCGCGGGTAACGATAACAGAAATCGAACAACTCAAGGATGATACGGCGCGCATCAATCTCACGATTGAAGATACCGGCGGAGGCATCGGGGACGTCAGGATATTTCTAAACGGTTCGGCAATCGTGTTGGACAACGCGCGAGGCCTCAAGCCTTCTAAGGGCAATCGGACGATCAAGACCTCCTATACCGTAAAGATACCCAACGGTCTCAACAAGATCGGAGCCATCGTCTTTAACGACAACAACACTATGCGCAGCGACCAGGCTTCCCGGATGTTGAAAGCCGAGATTAGGAGTGCAAAGAAACCCTCCCTCTATGCGATTGTCATTGGCATCAATGAATACGATAATCCGAATCTCGAGCTGCAATACGCTGTTCCCGATGCCCTTCTCATGGCTGAAACCCTCAGGAAGGCTGCGGCGCCCCTTTTTGACAAGATCAACATAAGGTTATTGAAGACCAAACAAGAGACGACCAGGGAGTCCGTCCTGAAAGCCACTGAATCCTTTCAGTTGATCGATCCGGAAGATCTATTCGTCTTTTATGTGGCGAGCCATGGGCTTGTCGATGACGGCAAGTACTATCTGATTACCTCCAATGTAGGCTCCACTTCCTCAAGAAAGCTCAAAGAGGATGCCATCGATCAGGAGGCCATCAAGAGCCTGATTGCCAATGTCAAAACATCCAAGAAGCTCATCATCATCGATACGTGCAACTCCCAGGCCTTGGGGGAGAGTCTCCAGGTGGCTCTCCTCACTCGGGGGCTGACAGAGGATACGGCCTTCAAGGTTCTCAGCCGCGCCGTCGGGGTTACCATTCTCAGTGCCACTAAGTCGACTCAGGAAGCTCTGGAAGGGTACAAGGACCATGGTCTCTTTACCTACGTGATCGTTGATGGCTTGAAGGGCAAAGCCGACTACGACCGGGATGGCTACATCAAGACCTTCGAGCTCGCCGACTACGTTGACAACGAAGTGCCGGCTGTGGCGGAGCGGGTTTTCCAGCGGGCCCAGTATCCAACTGTGTCACCTGCAGGCCAGGGATTCCCCATCGCCAAGGTCCAGAACTAAGCGCAGGTTACGCATCGGATTTGATGCAGGCTCAGCGAGCCTACATGATGACCGGAAGAGAACGGGTAAAGGCCAGTCTTACGTTTTCCCACCCCGATCGAATCCCGCGAGATCTCTGGGCGTTGCCTGCGATCCCGCTCTTTAGAAGCCGGGAATTGAATGAGATCCTGGAGCGATTTCCCCGCGATATCGATGGTTCTCAAATTAGTCCAGGATCAAATGAAGCTACACTCTCCAAAACAGCGCAGGTCGGTTCCTACCGAGATGAGTGGGGCAGCATCTGGCAGGTAGGTGAGCCGGGAGTAATCGGCGAGGTCAAAGAGCCGGCCCTGCCAGATTGGAGCGCGCTAAAAAACTTTCAACCTCCCTGGGATCTGCTTAGAGCTAAGAACTTTGATTATGTGAATGCAACATGTGAGAAGAGTCAGAAGTTCATTCTCTCCGAGGTCACCGCTCGACCCTTCGAACGGCTGCAATTTCTGAGAGGTAGTGAAAGCCTCTATATGGATTTGGGCTACAACAGCAGAGAATTGAGAAAGCTTATCGAAATGGTCCACGATTACTATCTCCAGGAAATACAGCTGTGGTGTCGCTCGAACGTCGATGCTGTCTTTATGATGGATGACTGGGGCTCAAAGAGCTCGCTCCTGATCTCTCCCGAGATGTGGCGGGAGCTCTTCAAACCCCTTTACAGAGATTATTGCGGTTTGATTCATACCTGTGGCAAGTATGTTTTTTTTCATTCCGATGGTTTTATCGAACCGATTTTGGGCGATTTCATCGAGTTAGGGGTGGATGCCATCAATTCCCAGCTATTTACGATGGATATCGAGAAGCTGGGCTGGGAGCATAAAGGGAAGGTCACATTCTGGGGGGAGATAGACAGGCAACACGTGCTGCCCTTTGGTTCGCCGGCGGAGGTGTGGGAAGCGGTTGGGAGAGTATACCGTGCTTTTTATGACGAAAGGGGTGGGCTGATTGGCCAATGCGAGTGGGGAAAGAATGTTCCAGCAGAGAACATTGCCGCTGTATTCGAAGCCTGGAGTGAGATGGGGGAAATGGACTGAAGATCAGTACCAGAAGCGGGCTTCGTTGGAATAGCACGAATATCCTGCCTCGTTGAAAGCCCTGACGCGGTAGGTGCATAGGGAGCCTGTTTCAAAGGTTCCCGTATGCGTATAGGTCGTGACGTTTAGTCCGACTGTGGCGATCTCTGCTAAGTCTTCGATTATCGATCCGTCGAAGGATCCTTTCCGTCCACTGCTGAATCCGTCTTCATTTAAGGAGTTAGCGTCGCAGATCAGCTTTACTGCAGTTTCGAAGCCACCGGCACAGCCGCTGTCCGCCGAAGCGGCGGTCTTTTACTCCGCAAGCGGCTTAGTACCGACCGTCTTATATGGGTTGGAATCGCTATCGCAGCGGTTCCGGAACCCACGTTTCAGATAATGTTCACGGGAGAATCCTTCTCGTTGGCATCCGCCTACACGCGGGTATATGTCTTTGCAATCGCTTTCCTCCAGCTCTACGTGTTCCGGCGCTACGATTTCGTGTCGATGTACTCGTTCCGGCTCATCTACTATGAGTACTGGCATATCGCGTGGAGCATGATACGACTCAAGGTGCTGTTCTAGCGCGGGGCGAGCTATCAAGCACCGTAAACAACAATATAAAGCTAGTTATTTGCATGTAAAAAACTTGGAGTGAAGACCTTTGGGCACCACCTTGAAGTATCGGTACGTCGCCCGACCCTCGCCGCTTCGAACGCAACTTCGACCTGCGTCCCCTGGATCACCTTTGCCGTTTATGCACCACCGGATCAAGCCATCAGACTCCCGCAAGTGCCAGGTTTTTCCTGGCGTAATACAGAGACGAGGTCGCCTAAGCTTCCTGGGCGCGTAGATCAACGTCGTCGAGCAAAACCAGAAGTTGTAGCACATTCCACTTAAAGCCGTTCAGCCCTCAGAAGCTGATTGAAAAGACACAGATGGCTCTTTCCGAATAGATGCCTAAGAGACCTTTCTTTCACAACTGAAAGCCTCGTGTAAGCATTCTATAAGAATGGCAGAGTAGACTTGCAGTACATGAATTGATAAGACGCTGTTTTCGCTACTGCGAGTAACTATACATCAAATCCAGATGGAGGGAATGTCATGACAATTTAAGGAATCTGCGCAACCAATGCCCCGAAAAGAAAAAGCACCAACAAGACGAACTTATGAACCGCTATACAAATCAGAGAGAATCCGAAGTTGCAATTCCGTCGGCAGGCACACGGAACAAGAAGGAACAAGATCAAGATTCCATGACTGGACGACGGAAGGGAAGCTTCAAGCTGACCTATGACGGTGAAAGGACGCCTCTTTTAGCCGCTTCTGCTGTAAATCAACCCTCCGCCTCGGTCGAAACGGCCTCGACTGTCAGGAATGAGCAGATAACACTCGACACGGGAACAGGTGTGCTGTTCGGAACGCTCACGCTTCCGCAAGGCGATGGCCCGTTCCCTCTGGCGCTTATCATAGCTGGATCGGGACCCACAGACAGGAACGGCAACTCTCGCATCCTTTCTGGGAAGAACGATAGCTTGAAAATGCTAGCCGAAGGGTTGGCGGGCTTGGGGGTAGCGGCCGTACGCTACGACAAGCGCGGCATCGCTGCAAGCGTAGCAGCCGGAACGGATGAATCAACGGTGACCTTCGACACGTTCATAGGCGATGCGGTCGCCTGGATCGAGAAGCTCAAAGGCGATTCCCGATTTTCGGATATCGCCATCATCGGTCACAGCGAAGGATCTCTGATCGGTATGGTAGCTTCGTATCGAATGGGTGTCCATGCTTTCGTTTCGCTCTGTGGTTCGGGAAAACCGATTTATGAAACTCTACTGGATCAGCTGAACAGGCAAATGCCCGCCGTTGTGGAGGAGGCCGGTCGGATCATCACCGCTCTTAGAGAAGGGAAACAGGTTGAGCAGGTCAGTTCAGAGCTTAAAAGCCTCTTCCGCCCAAGCGTACAGCCGTTCCTCATTTCATTGTTCGGCTACGATCCGACGGAAGAAATCGAAAAGCTCGAGATACCGGTGCTTATCATCAACGGTTCTCGAGACCTGCAAACCGATGAGAACCAAGCAAACCTGCTTTCCGCGGCCAAACCGGAGGCAAGCCTCTGCATCATCGATAGCATGAACCATGTGCTGAAGGACGCGCCGTCAGATCCGGAAGGAAATCTTGCTACATACAGTGATCCAACCCGACCACTGGCGAGTGGATTGATAGAGTGTGTTGGGAGTTTCTTGAAGGGCTACCTGGACTGACATTCATTCGGTTGGAAATCGTTATCAGCGTTGCTGGCCACCAACCGGGGAACAACATCACTGGAGGATGCCAATATGGAACAGCAAATGACTTTGAATCAGTACCGAGATGCCTATAGGGATATGCGACGTCGGGATGAGAAACGTGGATTTCGTATCCATCTGCTTGTTTACCTGTGCGTGATTCCCGTACTGGCGGTAGTGAATCTTGTTTTCGTACCCGCGTTTTTGTGGTTTTTCTTCCCATTCTTTGGCTGGGGATTTGGGCTCACAATGCACTATGTCTTTGGGTATCGACAACTCGAGGAAACACTGAAACGTGAAGACGAGCGTATCATTGACTCTGTAAAGGCGAAGAAGGGAGGTTCTTCATGAAAATGCCATTTACTCAAGCACAATTCTTTGACGTCTTTTCCGCCTACAATACAGCCGTATGGCCGGCACAGATTTTTCTGTATATCGCAGGTGTCTTAGCTGTGGTTCTTGCGTTTCGCCGTTCTCTGTGGGGAGATCGTGTCATCTCTGCTATTCTGGCATTCTATTGGATCTGGATGGGATAGCTGTATCACATCATGTTTTTCCGCCAAATCAATCCGGCGGCTCTCGTTTTCGGCATAGTGTTCATAGTGCAGGGCGTGCTCTTTATGATCGCTATGATACGCGGCAAGCTGCGATTCGGTGCTCCTCTTAGTTGGAGAGGCCTCATCGGTGCCGCGTTCGTTGTATATGCTATTGCAATCTATACAATACTTGGAATCGTGGCTGGCCATGGTTTTCCTAACGGCCCACTTTGCGGTGTAGCACCATGTCCAACGACTATTTTCACCTTCGGAATCCTGCTGATGGCAAGCGATGCAATCCCGATATATGCGTTCATTATTCCTCTCGTATGGTCTTTAATCGGATTCTCGGCGGCTTTGAATCTCGGAGTTCCCCAAGATTATGGTCTGCTTGTCGCAGGGATCCTCGGCACTGTTCTGCTTCTCCTTTCTAGAAGAAAAGCTAGCCGTAAAACCATCCGTGCTAAAACTCATTCAAACGAGGTAGTACAAACAGGCGCCTGAATCACAGTGATGGCTGCTACAAGCGGCCATCCAAGTGTTTTTTGCTGAACATTTGTCGAGTGCAGTAACGTTTTGGCGAAGGCTACAGCTGCGACATTGATCTGAAGGATAATCAACATGGGAACTGTTCCAATTTTAGGGCTGGTTAAGACAATCGGACTTTTTATTTTATTCAAAGTGAAGTTCCATAGAGAGGACATCAACAGAATATTGAAGATGGAAGACGGAAAAAAATTCCGCGTATTCCGCCATGTGGAAATTCAGAGATCCAGAAAGGCGGATCCGGAGGCGGTGTTTGTCGTCAGGTTCACTCCGGCAGATATGACAGTCAATCAGAACATCCGCTTTTCGCTCCTCCCGATGATGATCTTCATGGGATTCAAAGGATTCCGGTCCAAGTATTGGTGTGTAGACGATACCTCGGGCATGTGCCAGGGTATCTACCAATGGCAAACACTCGAGGACGCCGTGCAATATTCGAACTCGATCGCTATGCGATTTATGACCAACCGGTCGATTTCCGGGATCGGTTTCATCTGAGATCATCGATCAATCAAAGCATAGGTATTGGATTTTTAGCTCAGTAACAGACAGCGCAACTATAGAACCGCAAAAATGAAAGACAAAATATGCGTGCTAACCGGCGCGAGCTCCGGTATCGGCTATGGAGTGGCGCTGTCACTGTCTGTCATGAACGCCGTGTCCGTACTTCTAAGCCGCAATAATCAGCGAGGCCGAGAAACTTACAGAAAACTGCACAAGATCGACGGAAACGTAGAATGGTTGCCCGCTGATCTATCCTCTAAAAGATCTGTGAGGGAATTCGCCGAGCAGTTCAGCATCCGTTATGGCAAATGCGACTGTTGTTCAGTTGTGCCGGTGTATGTAACCGCGAAACAGACAAAGCTCTTATTCCCTTCGAATCTTTCAGGTTGTATTGTAGCAATGATAATGAGGTGGACTATGAACATACAACAATCACAGCTATATTATACACAAATCTATACATTGGATTTTACTCCGCTTCGTTGCGTATGCCAGCGAGCCCGACGTTATACGAGGTTACCGCCGAGCCGAGCAAAAGATTGGATGGGTAAAATCCTCCGAGGGGGGCAACAATGGTCACAGAGATTTCACCATCGACGAGAGCTGTCGGATTCTGGTCAGCTGTGCTCGCCACAGTATTCAGCATCTCGTACGATATCGGTCAGATAGCGGAATGGTTGGGATGGCTGGGATCCCACGGAGGGCCCGAAAGCTCAAGCACGCCTTTTGGGCTCTACGTGCTACTCACGCCGTCACTGTTCCTAGGGTCCTCGTTTCTCGTGCTCGTCGTGAGTATCCACCAAATTTCGTCCTTTGACCGCAAGATCTTCAGCCACGCCGCTGTTGTATTCGCCACAGCATACGCGGTTTTAATCAGCATCAACTACTATGTCCAACTCACATGGGTGGCGCCCCGACTTGCTGCCGGTCAGACTCAAAACATCGAACCATTCCAATTCGTGGTTTTCGATTCATTCTTGTATGCCGTGGATATACTTGGATACAGCTTCATGAGCGTAGCCACCCTCTTTGCAGCCGGGGTTTTCACCGGCAGCGGATTGGAGAGAATCGTACGCTTGTTCCTGATAGCCAATGGGCTGTTACTCCCCTTTATTGCATTGCAGATGTACGTACACTGGCTAATTTGGATCGCTGCGCTGTGGGCGGTGACCTTTCCGGGGTCAACCTGGTCCCTGGCAATACTCTTTCGGAGGATAAAGACAATCAA
>CAZLRN010000147.1:0-9859 GCA_964561715.1 uncultured Spirochaetales bacterium | reverse complement strand
GTCTGCCTCCAACTCCACAAGCCAGAGCGGATCAATGAATCTGCTGACCTCCACGAAAGTGCAGGCGGGAAGAATCTCAGAGAAATACTCACCGTGAGCTCGGGCTGCCTCTTGCCACTGTGAGATATCTTTCAACATGATCCTGGTGCGAATCACGTTTTCAATAGTCCCACCGGCTTGTTCTATAGCCGCCTTCATAATCTCTATGCATCGCCGGGTCTGCCCATAAAGATCTCCCTCGCTCTCGGTCCCGCCGTCGGATGAGATAGGGGCTGTTCCAGCGACAGCAATAGAGCTACCGATCCGAACTGCTCTCGAAAAGCCAATCGGCTTTTCAAAGGGTGATCCGGAAGATACCAGTAATCGTTTCATTTTTTATCAAACTCCTGTATAGTCTTGCTCTAGAAATCCCGCATATTGGGAGGTTCATACATGAACCTGGATTCATATACGGTGGATACCCTGTTGTTGACAGCCATCAAAAGCGAAGTCGAGAGCCACGAGGTCTACTCTCGTCTCTCGAATCGCGTCAAAAACGCCATACTCAGGGAAAGGCTCACCTTTCTCGCCGGAGAGGAAGCCAGGCATCGACGCATCCTCGAAGGGATCTTCAAAGAGAAATACCCGGCTCAATCGATCGAGCTCCCCGAGAAGTCTCCCGTTCCCCTGCCCCAAATCGTCATATCCGATGAGCTCATGCCTCTGAACGAGATATTCCAGATGGCCATGGAGGCGGAAACAGCGGCGTACGAATTTTATAAGAGCCTGGCGACGCGGTTCGAGGATACTGATCTGGGTAACATTATCCTGTATGTGGCCAAGATGGAGCTGGGTCACTACGAGCTGTTGAAGGTAGAATCCGAAAGTCTCGAGCGATTCGAGGAAGCGAACGTACATATACCCTTCATTCACGAGGGGCCCTGATCAAAACCATTTCTCAGGCGCACTTTTCGGCTGATAGGCTTCGACATACTCCAGCGCCTCCGCTACGCCGGATACGACTCTATAGGTTTCACTCAGCTCAGGCCGGGCAAAGGACTGCTCATAGAGCTGAGCAAACTGGTCGAGCAGAGGAGCATAGAAACCGTACGCGTTAACGATGACCACAGGTTTGTTGTGCGCGTGCAGTTGCTTCAGCGTGAGGGTTTCCAGTGTTTCTTCCAATGTTCCGAATCCACCAGGCAAGGCGATCAGTGCATCGGAACGAGCCTCCATTACGGCTTTTCGTTCCCTGAGATCCTTCGTGAGAACCAGCCGATCCGCCTCTTCGTAGGTGATTCCTCGGGCGTTCATGCTCTCAGGAATTACACCTATTACCTCGGCACCCTCACCTTTGGCCGCCCTCGCGACGGCTCCCATCAGCCCGATAGCACCACCGCCGTAGACAAGGGTGTAGCCTCTCCGGCCGATAGCGATGCCCATCTCCCGGGCCAGTTCGAAAAAGTGTGAAGGAACTCTATCACTGGACGAGCAGAAGACACAGATTGCACGCTTCATAGGTTGCTCCCGCCGCGCTCCGCCGCTCTGGTTTCTATTACGATCTACGCGGCTCCAATCGAGGATGGTTGAGCAACTGCGCTACCAGCTGCCACGCCCTCGGGCAATTCTCTGTGAGAATCAAGGGTTGGAATCCGAAATCCAAATAAATCCGGATGGCTCTGAGTCTCGTGGTCTGGGTGACGAGATAGGCACGATCATGGGAGGCTGCCAGCCGGTTCATCGCACGGCAGACCAGGGGTTTAGCGAGCTTTTTCCCCTGGTACCCAGGAATGATACCCAACCAGTGCAACCGGCCGTAGTCCCGTCCCTGGAAAGAGGGATCATACCAGGCGGTGGCCGTTCCGACGCAATCCCCTTCGGCATTCTCGACAAAGTAGCAACGGTTCTCAAACTCTTCGAGGAATGGTCCGAACTCCTTTCGGAATTGCTCGAGGGCCTTGTCGCGTGATTCAAACACGGCTACCTGGGATTCGATATCGATCCAGCTCTCTTCGTCACCAGGTTTGAAGGTACGGCAGCGAAAACCTTCCGGAAAATCAAAGGAGGGAATCTCTTCCATGTCCTCCCGGACCATGGTGATCCTGATATACTCCACTTGGCTCGAAGTCATAACCGTGCTGCCTGCATGGACTCCGGTTGCGCATCGGGTATCACTGTGGAATGACCGCGACGTCTGCCCTCACCCGTCCACCTGAGGAACCCAGATCGATGACTACGTGCCACTTGGCCTTGTACGGAGCCCTCAAGGTTACAGGTGGATCCAGCGACTCGCCGCCGTCGGCCGTCTCGAACTTCTTTCCAGCTTTGTACTTGTAGTAGTTCAAAGAGTCCAAAAGCCGCACATTGGCCCGATCGCTCAAAGCCACGGAAACGAGCTCTCCGGGTCCGACATCCACCGTATAGTGGAGATAATTCATCGGAACTACTCCGGGAGTATTCTCACAGCGCCCTTATCCGCCGATGCTGCCAGCAGTGCGTAAGCTTTTAAAGCTTCGCTGACAACGCGGTTCCGCCCGACCGGCTCAAAGGCATCCCGGCCTTTGGCCTTTTCGGCATTTCGGCGCCGTTCGAGCTCCTCTTCGGCTATTTTGAGATTGACCTTCCTGTTCGGGATGTCGATTTCAATGATATCGCCATTTTCGATCAACGCAATGGCTCCTCCGGCCGCCGCCTCGGGAGACACGTGACAGATCGCGAGCCCCGAGCTTCCGCCCGAGAAACGTCCATCGGTTATCAGCGCACACTCCTTTTCGAGATGCATGGATCTGAGATAGGAAGTCGGGTAGAGCATCTCCTGCATACCGGGACCGCCTTTCGGTCCCTCGTAGCGAATAACCACGACCTCTCCCGATTTCACTTCGCCGCCGAGAATGCCGTCGTTTGCCGCATCCTGTGAGAAATAAACCCTGGCAGGACCACTGAATTTTAGAATCGATTTGTCCACGCCTGCGGATTTGATGATTCCACCATTTTGGGCGATATTACCGAAGAGCACCGCGAGTCCGCCGTCAGCCGAGTAGGCGTGAGGGATATCCCGGATGCATCCAGACTCCCGGTTCGTGTCGAGCTCATCGTACTGGGCGCTCTGAGATCCCATTACCAGGTTTCTCCCCTGCGCTCCGGGGGCGCTCCGGGCATTCTCGAGAGCATCCTCGCTGACGGTATCTCGCATGATATCGTATTGATCAATCGCCTCTCGCAGTGTCAGCCCGTCGACTCTGTTGACAGTGGTGTCTAGCAAACCCTCGCGGTCCAACTCGCCCATGATGGAGAGAATACCGCCGGCCCGGCTTACATCCTCGACGTGATAGTGGGAGCTGGGAGCGACTTTGCAGAGATGGGGAATCTTTCGAGAGAGCTGGTCGATATCGTTTAGAGTGAAATCGACCTCTGCTGCATGAGCGACGGCCAGTATGTGGAGAATGGTATTTGTCGAGCCCCCCATGGCTATATCGAGGGCCATGGCGTTGCTAAAGGCCTTCTTGGAACAGATCGATCGAGGCAGAACGGACTCGTCTCCCTTATCGTAGTAAAGCCTAGCCATCTCCACGATTCGTTTGGCGGCCCGCTCGTAGAGCTTCATGCGGTTTTTATGGGTGGCCATGACCGTGCCGTTTCCAGAAAAGGCCAGACCGATCGCCTCATTGAGGCAGTTCATGGAATTGGCAGTAAACATACCGGAGCAGCTGCCGCAGGTCGGACAGGCAAGCCGTTCGATCGCGATGATCTCGGCATCCGATACGTTCTTGTCCGCAGCCAAGACCATGGTGTCGATGAGATCATACTTCTTGCCGTCCACATCGCCAGCCTCCATCGGACCGCCGGACACGAAGATCGTGGGGATATTCAGCCTCATCGTGCTGATCAGCATGCCGGGAGTGATCTTGTCACAGCTGCTGATGCAGATCATAGCGTCAGCCATGTGGGCGTTGACCATGTACTCCAGACTGTCCGCAATCAACTCTCTCGAGGGTAGCGAGTAGAGCATGCCGTCGTGACCCATGGCAATCCCGTCGTCGATGGCTATGGTGTTGAACTCTCCGGCAAAACAGCCCTCCTTCTCGACGAGAGATTTGACGTACTGCCCTATATCGTGTAAATGGGTGTGCCCTGGCACAAACTGCGTGAAAGAATTGACTATCGCAATAATGGGCTTACCGAAGTGCTCCTCCTTCATGCCGTTTGCGCGCCAAAGGGCGCGGGCTCCAGCCATTCTTCTTCCCATTGTCGTGGTATTACTTCTCAGAGGAATAGACATGTCGAATCTCTCCTTATGCTGCCTTACCTCAGACTTACATTTTCACAAGCCTGAAAGTATGTGCGTTTTGTCCGCGTATTATATGCAATTCAAGCCTAAAAGAAAAGCAACAAATGCCATATCGTTTGCTGCGACCTGCGCGGCCCGCCCGCAACCCAGACAATTTGGTCCATTTTATACAAGCAGCCAACGATATGGATCAAGGTGCCGGAAGCCCTGTATAGTACACACACGGCTGCGTTCCGTATTCCGGATTGAGCGGGCGCGCCTCGAGAGATCTCAGCTTAAGTGAAACATCGCTTTGAGGATCATCCAGATCACCAAAGGTTAGAACGGAGAACGGACAGGCCTCCACGCAACGGGGTGTTCCGCCCTGGTCCAACAGGTGGACACAGAAGGTGCATTTTTGCGGTATGCCCTTCTCATCGTTCCATTCGATCCTTCCATACGGACACGCATCAACGAGCTGTCTCTGGCCACGGCTCTTTGCCGAATCGATCAGAATAATCCCGTCGGGTCGTTGGAATACCGCACCGTCAAGGGCAGCGTCTATGCATGGCGCCGACGAGCAATGCATGCACGGCAACGGCAGGTACCGTACCCGAAGTTCGGGATAAGCACCCCAGAGCTTTTCTTCTACGCGCATCCAAAGGTGTCCATGGGAAGTCCACTCAACGACCTGTGAGGGTGTAGATGGCCAACCAAAGGTCCGATCCGGCCCGTAGCCGTAAGACACTTCGGGCTGAGCCGCGGAATAGGGGGCATAGTCGTTACCCGCGAATTCGTCCTTGCACGCTTTTAGGCAAATATCGCAACCTAGGCAGCGATCCGTTTCGGCGATCATAGCGTAGCGGGGCATTTCAATCCTCTTCATTTGTCACTTCGACCCGGGTTGTGGCGATCATACCGTCGCTGAGAGGCTCTGGTTGTCGACTTGAAATAAGAACGTTGGGATTGCCGCCGATGTCCAACGATCCAGCTTCTCCCGGAGTGAGTGGCGTATACCAGCCACCCTCGTTGACTCTGACGACACCGGGCATGAGCCTTTCGGTTACCAGCGCGGTGCATATTATTGCACCGCGATCGTTGAAGATTCGAACCGCCTCCCCTGTTTGGATGTTGCGAGCCGCCGCATCGGCTCTACTGATCATCAGCACGCTGCGCCCGTTCAGGCTCACCTGATGCTCGTCGCGATGCCAAGAAAGGTTTCGCCACTGCGAGTGTCTGCCCATCTTGGCGTGTGGGCTTGTGAGCGTCAACGGGTATAGCGAGTCGTGCCTGTCCTCGCTCTCCGAAGAGGGAATGAATTTCGGAACCGTAGGGGCTTGCTCATGATCGTCACCAAAAAATTGGGCCACTCGGCTGGAGCGGATCTCGATCTTTCCAGACGGCGTTGCGAGCCTGTTGGCCTCCGGGTCGCTGTAAAAATCGGCGAAGGTCTTGCCTACCTGCGGAGGTTCATCCGGCAAGGGATATCTGAGGTAGCCTTTCTCCCTAAAAGCCTCGTAGGAGAGCGGCAGCTCGAGATTGCTATGGATCCCCCTGAGCCAGTCGTCAGAGCTCTTGCCCATCGTGAAGTCGCTGCCAAAACCCAACCTCTCGGCCAGGCCAGCCAATATATCCAGATCGTTCCAGGGTTCTCCCTCGGGTTCGAGCACGGCGTGGGAGTAGACGGTATAGTTCTCCCAGTTCACGATATCGTCCCGTTCTCCGATGTGGCGAATCGGCAGGATAACATCGGAGAACTTCGGGGCCGCGTGCCACCAGGCTGCGTGACAGTAGGCAAACTCGATCTCAGGGCTCTGCATGGCCTGAACGTGGTTTGATGTACCTGGTATCTGATTCAAGAACCATCCCGATCCGGACATGAAAGCCACGAGCTTGATTCTCGAGTTTCCTTCCGAAGGGTAACGCTTCTCCACGATGCAGCCCGAAGAATCGATAGTGGTCCATGCTATAGGCGGATTCAGGATAGCTTCAGAAAACTGGGCATGTCGGATGGTTTGGCTCGGCTCCGGGCGCGGTGTCGGGAGCAGATCGGGAATTCCCCTTTGCCCCTGGCCCTGGGTGTTGAACTTTAGAGGCCCCAGTCCACGGCCGGGTCGTCCGATATTGCCCAGCAGAGCCTGCAGCGTAACGATCATGCGGCTCCACTCGGCAGCCGCGTGCCTCCGGTTTGCGCCTCCGTAATCGCAGAGAACGTAAGTTGGGTTGGCTGCCCATTCGCGCGCAAGCTCCTCTATTTTTCGTTCGGGGACACCGCATATCGCCGCAGCCCAATGGGGAGTTTTAGGTACGCCGTCCGGCTTACCCAAAACGTAATCCCGGAACTCCTCGAAACCAATAGCGTGGCTCATCAGGAAATCTCTCTTGATGAGGTTTTCCCCTATCCAAATGTAAGCGATGGCGCTCATTAGCGCTTCGTCAGTTTCAGGGCGTATCGGAATCCACTCGCTTCCATAAAGGGCTGCGGTATCGTTGAAGTACGGATCGATTATCACCTGCTTGATACCGGCCTGCTTGAATCGCTGTAACCAGTAGTTCTGCCTATAACCCCTGTATCTCTTGGCAGCTACATCGCTGGCCCAGTGGATAATCAACTTCGTATTATGCAGGATATCCGCCGCATTGTTGGTGGAAACCGCGCCGTAGCCCCAGATCACCTGGCCCCCCGGCCTCCACCCCGTGTACGATGTGTTCCCCGTCACACGGCTGCAGTCCCCCAGCAGGCTGAAAAAACGGTTGCTCCAGGCGCGGCAGTTGTGAAGGCTTCCGATCCACTGATGCGAGATGGGAGAGTGCAGCACGGCGGAAGCTCCGTACGTTTCCTTTACCCGCTCGATCTCCCCGGCAACGAGATCGAGGGCCTCGTCCCAGGAGATTTGCACGAACCGGCTGGCCCCTCGATTCTGAGGATTCCGTCCCTTTCGAGGATTGAAATCGACGCGTTTCAATGGGTAGCGGATACGATCGGGAGAGTTCAATCTGTTGCGAACGGCATAGGCGTTGTGACCTACGGGCAGATGAGGTTCGATGGGAGTGCTCTTGATCCAATTACCGTCCGCCACATGGGCCAGAAACGGTCCTGTATCGTGGCAGCAGGTCAGGATCCTGTAATCTTCCGAATCGGCGCGTACCCTAAAAGTGCTCTCATGTGCCATTCGCCTGCATTCTAGGCACGGGACAATTGGGAGTCAAGGCGAGCATGATTCTGTAGTGCGTTAGAAGGTTGAATTGGTATATTAAAACCGCGTCGCTCGGATATTCTTCTCCTTGTCGGTTGGCGTGCTTAGCGCCCTCCAGACATCAACCAAAATATGTACGGTAAATCTTGCTTCGGCACAGGATGAATATTATCCATCGCCGCACAAATACCAAAAAAGGTATATGGTCTTGCGGAAACTGACCAGTCGTAACGAACCTATGAAGAGATCGAATCAGTATCTTCACATAGGAACCAAAGGAGTGAGTTTTGCGGTAGAGCCGGGCGTACAATCGAAAAAAAACTATCTCGTTCAGTTTCGGAGGATAGACCCAGTGCACAAAATCAAAAAAATCATATCCTCGGTTGATTGTCCGCTTCTTCTGCTCGTACATAAGTGTTCCCGGCAACGGCGTCAGTACAGGGAATCGCGGTTTTGACAAATGAAGCCGTTTTACATAGCCGTAGAGCTTGCGGAAGTCACTTCGATCGAAATCTGGTTCGATTATAAAATAAGCATCGTATCCCAGACCTAGGCTGTTCAGTATTTTCGAAGCTTCGCGATTGGTACGCTCCGTGTTGCATTTGTTGTATGCCTCGAGGCCGCCAGTAGTAGCCGTCTCGAAGCCGACTACCAGATTCCGCAATCCTACCTCCTGCCATGCACGGAACAGTTCGGGATAGCGAACCACAGTGTTCGACCGGCAATATGCGCAGTACTCATTTTGTATCCTGCTCTGTTTTATCAGGCTATACAATTTTTTGGCGCGTTCGACATCCTGGAACGTGTTGTCGTCGGCAAACGAAACAAAGCGAGCCTCTGGCGGCAATTCTCGTAGTTCTTCAATTACACGCTCCGCAGACCGACTGAAGTATTGACCGTTCACGGACTTCCAGCATGCACAGAATGTGCACCTGTATCGACACCCGCGAGTAGTATTTACCAGTATCGATCTGCGACCCAATTCATCAACGTAGTAGTTCTGGTATTTCTGTGACAAAGGCCGAATTGGCGGAGGAATATCCGTTTCTTCTATCTCGTCGAATACTGCAGAAGGCCAATCTGGTTCTCCCTTGTGAACAATAATAACCCCAGGTATGTCTGCTCTGTCGGCTGACGACTTCATCTGCGCGACATACCGCGGAAAGCTTCGTTCCGCCCAACCAACAAATACAGCATCGACTTCGAGCAGGAAAAAATACGATGAAACGAGAGAGGCGTGTCGGCCACCCACGATTATCTTGACGCGTTGGTCAATGCATCGCAATTTTCGTATCGTTTTGAGTGACTGATTAACATCTATAGTGTTGTTGACGGTTATTCCTGCTATTTTCGGTTTGAATGAAGCTATTTTTCGTGCCAGCGCCATCGGCGGCTCGAATCTAAGGTCAATAAAATCCACAGTATGCTGTGGGACAGTAGCTGTCAGAATTTCAAAGGCGAGTGGTTCGTGGTTCGCCGGGACAATAGAGATTCTATTCATCGGAGGATAAATGAAGAGAATTCTCATTGACTAGTGCACGGAGTTTATATTCTACCTGGCATTTTATTCTATCTGCCTAAGCTTAACAATAAGAAATTCGAATAGTAGGCCATGTATTTAAAAGGTATCTATGCGAGAGACGCGAAAACCGGCAAAGTACACTAGAGTTCTCGATATTAACGGCAAATTTAAATGAGTTACGCCAGCTCAGCGCTTGTCAAAAAATCGGAAAGGCACATTAAGACCGCGTCGCCCGAGTGCCCATCTCCTTGCCGGTGGGCACGGCCAGGGCTCTGTACAGCTCCGGCCGTTGGCTCTGTGGTTGAACTGGACTGCCGCGGCTCTGATCTTCTGCATACTCTAACCTCTCTACTGCCCAAACCTGATTTCCAGGCATTGCTTTTGTATCTCGATCCGCTTAAAGTTCTTTCCCCACTCGGAGTGCAAAATACTGACAAACAGAACGTCCCTCTGAATCTGTTCGATCGGGTTCTTGTCGTCTACTGACTCGAGATGGGAGTAATAGGCTATATGCCTTTCGCATATAATGACACCATCCTTTTGAGTCACACGGCTGAACCTATGATCATCACTGGAAGCGAAGTAGAGATAGTGAGGAACAACTTCGTCCACAACGATCTTTTCGTCTGGATTGAGGGGATGCTCTGCCATTCCCATAAAGTCGTCGGGGTTTTGGAGAATCTCATCCAGGGTTTTCCCCTCCCTAAAGCCTCTACATATTTCATCTCTAAAGGAAAAGTTCACGAGCACTCCGACCGATTGGGCCAGGGCGGCGGATGAACCGCCAGATATCTCGGGGCTCGACGGATCCCTGAAGACCAGCACTAGATCGAAGGGCCAACGTTCTATCGTAACCACGTCTTCTTGCGCCCCGGCAAGACGCCCCCTCTGCAC
>CAZLRN010000146.1:0-9901 GCA_964561715.1 uncultured Spirochaetales bacterium | reverse complement strand
AACCGGTCCCCCCATTCTATATCAAATCTGTCTCATATGTGTCTGAACGAAATCAACCACCATTCCGCCCGGCTTTCTTTAAGCTGGCTACAGCAGCTGGCTACAGCAGCTGTCCCCAGCAGAGCTTGACGCAGCTATCGCCAGCAGCTGTCGCTAGTAGCTTGACGCTGGTGTCGAGGTTGTGAACAGATAGAGGGGGAGCCGCGAATGTTGCTGCTGGTCATCACCTCGATTGTCTCGTCTGGCTTCGGCCTGCTCGTGCGCTACTCCCAGCGAAAGGGCTGCAATCTCTTCGCTGTTGGAGCGGTCAACTATTTCTCAGCATCGCTCTTTCACGGCGTGCTGGTACTGGCTCTCGGCCTTCCTTCCATTCATGCACCTACGATCTGGATTGGCGCACTAGGCGGCATCTCATACAGCTTGACCTATCTGCTCTTTCTCAAGTTCATGACCTTGCGGGGACTGTCCATAACAGCTGTGATCATGCGCATGTCCGTCGTGGTTCCTCTCTTTTTCGCTCTGGTGGTCTGGGGCGAAAAGGCATCGTCGATTCAGCTGATCGGGGCTCTGGTCACCCTGCTTTCGCTTCCATTTCTGGCATTACCGCCGAGACATTCCACCGGCAGAATACCTGTCCGCTCGATTCTTCTGCTCATTGCCCTCTTTTTCGGCGTTGGCCTCTGCGCCCTTTGCATCAGGGGGTATCATCAAACAGGCCTGAGGGGAGAGGAGAACTTCTTTTTCACTGTGCTCTTTGGAACAGCTGCGCTCGTGATGATAGTTGCCTGGCTATTCGGCAGGGATCGAACTCGCGGGAGGGACATCCCGCATGGAATTGTGGTGGGTCTTTCCAATGCCCTTCACAACAGGTTGCTGATCGCCTGCCTTCAGATTCTTCCGTCCATTGTGGTTTACCCCTTCTTCACGACCGTCGGGCTTATATCGACGATCCTGGTCTGCTGGTTATTATGGGGCGAGCGGATCAACCTACGAGAAATGATCGGCACAGTCATTGCTACGCTTGGGATTATTCTGATCAATCTTAGCCCATCCTGATGTTGCGACTGATGTTGCGACCAGATTTGTTTTGCTGCTGGATCAAGTCGATTCTATTGGAATAGTTTCGGTCAATCTGATAGAGTCGGACACGAAATGAATCCTCTCCTCATCGTCCTGTTGTTTGTGGTCTTTATCGCGCTACTGGGGGTTGGAGTCATCGCCCCCGTCCTGGCCGTCTTCGCCACCGGTCTTGGAGCAACCGGGGTAACTCTGGGCCTGATTATGGCGACCTTTCCGCTGGTACGCGCGCTGACGCTGCCGGTAGTGGGCGGCTTGTCCGACAGAAAGGGCCGCAAGGGTTTCATGCTCGTAGGGCTCGGTATCTATGCTGTGGCCGGGTTGCTTTTCACCTTTGCCAGATCGGTCCTGCATCTGGTGCCTATTAGAATCCTCCAGGGTTTGGGATCCGCCATGGTCATACCGATGGCAATGGCCTATACCGGTGATATGGCGCCGGAGGGCCAGGAGGGCCGCTACATGGCATTTCTCAACATTGCATCCTTCGTCGGATTCGGCGGAGGCCCGCTGTTGGGAGGGGTTTTGAGGGACCTCTTTGGCGTCGAATCAGTCTTTTATGGTATGTTTTTCTGCAGCATTGCTGCTCTGGCCCTGGTGCTCTTTCTCGTGCCCTCGCGACGGTACACGGCAGTTGCCAAGGATCAGGAAGGGCTTCTCGCAACTTTTCGGAAAATGCTGAAGAACCGCAAAGTTCTCGGCGTGCTGCTTTCCCGTATGGCAACCATGATGATCATGATGCCTACCATGGCGTTTCTTCCCATTCTCATGACTCAGCTCATGGATTCCTCGGGAATAGAGATCGGAATCGTGATTGGTATCCGGACGCTGGTCAACGCTCTTTTTCAACCTTCTTTTGGAAAGCTTGCTGACAAATCAAATAAGCTCAAGCTGCTCCTAATAGGGAGCATCGTCGTGGGCATAACGATGTTTTTCGTGCCTTTTCCTCGCTCTCTGCCGGTTCTGATCGCCCTCTTTGTCGTGATGGGAGTCGGAGAGGCTCTCGTGTGGCCTGTGCTGGGTGCCTATGCGATAGAGGAGGGTAGGCGCTACGGTCAGGGCTCCATGATGGGGGTTTTCAACATGGCGGTCAGCGCCGGTGTCTTTCTAAGTTCGTTTATGGCCGGCCTGTTCATGGATCTGTTCGGTTTGGGTTTCGCCTTCTACAGCATAGGGCTCATCGTTATCATGAGCGCCGTGGTGGCCAGTTGGATGATTGTGACCGGCGAGAGAGCTTTTGCAGCAATCCGTACCGGGGGTGATCGAGAAGGAGGATGAGATGCGCAATAATGAGATGCGTGATAAAAAGTGTGTTCCATCGATTCGATTGTTTCTCGCTCTGGGCTTTGCCGTAGTCTTTTGCGCATCCGCTTTTTCGCAAGCGGATTCCAATCTGATAGGAGAAGACGCGCTTCGCGGAGTGGAAAGGAAAAACGAATCGTGGAGCAACGTTGAAATCTATCGATCCGCCAATGCCGACGAGAGGTTCTATCAAGTCAGGGTGTTCGAGTACCAGGGACGTCCGATTTTTGTATTTTTTGGTGCCATCTTCGAGACAGATGAGATCAACATCTACATAGTCGAGCACGACGGCGCCGTTATCTTGAAGAGAAGAGTGCCCTACAAGAGCGGAAGCGGCTACTATTTCGACAACAGCAGCAATATCCAGATGAAGGATGAAAAGGTTTACTGCTTTATCGACCGTGAGCACACAGGCATCGTTGTAGACCTTGCCAACAGAGAAGTGATCTTGGGGGGCTCTTACCCCTTTGAAAAGCCACCCCCCTTTCGGGCCGAGTTTATCTCTCCGAGTGGTAGGAGAACCGCTAAGGTGGGCAACATCAGCCTTACACTTGTTGAAAACACAACGGGAGAACAGACCGTGCTCCTTAAGCAGCCCTATTCCGGAAGCTGGTCCATCGGCCAGGTCGCGTGGGCAGATGATGATGTGTTCTACTTCGACAACTCGGGGGCCGTAGCCTGCATCTGGAAGGTCGATCTAGTCGATAGGACTCTCTCCAAAATCGTACCGGAACACAACGCCCGCCATCCTTACCCCTACAACGATGGTCTCAGACAATTCGTCGCCTACATCGAGCAAAATTACGTCAAGATAGCGCAGCCTGCCCCTTGAGAGGTCTTGCTTTTAAACTAATTGGAACAATGTGATATTTTTCACTTTACTGCAACAACGCTGATTGAGAATCGAATCCGGCAACATAGTTTTTATGAATCATTATCTAGCAGAGGCTCCGTCCCCCCTGAATCTCGTCTGGCTCTTTCTCAGCAATTGGGGTAAGATGCAATTCCGGCTCAGTTTCTTGTTATCCTAGCAAGATTTTTCGAAATCGATCTGAGTCGGAATTGCTACAAGCTTGCTCTGCAAGCAGCTTGCTTCCGCAAGCAGCTTGCGGAGCAAGTAGTTGGCATGCATGTATAATATGGACCAAATTGTTTGGGTTGTGGGCGCCGCCAACGATATGTAACATCAACTTACAACGTTCTCGAAGATTTACTGAGACCAAGCGTGGATGGTACAGCGGTGAGCAGGGCGTATGCTGTTAGTCGGACTCTTCGTTTCGCAGAGGATGGTTCAGAATCACAAAGGCAGCTGAGTTTCGCTTCTGTTTTGGGAAAGGGAGCAGTTGCCCTAATTACCCTTCCCATTGATGACCAACTCCTATAGGAAGCTTTTGCGGAGGCGTTTGAATGAATGAGTTGAAGTTCCCGCCGATTAAGGAATCGCACTACAAGGTCGTGGACGGCGTGAGGCGGCTCAAAAAGAAGTTTTTCGAGAAGGAGCTTGCCAGGCTCCAGGTCGAACTCGTCAAGCTGCAGTACTGGATCAAGGAGAAGGGTCTGAAGGTCATAGTCATCTTCGAGGGGCGTGATGCCGCTGGAAAGGGCGGGGTGATCAAGAGGATCACTCAGAGACTCAATCCTCGGATCTGCAGGGTCGTGGCCCTCGGCAAACCTACGGAGCGAGAGGAGAGTCAATGGTACTTTCAGCGCTATGTCCCTCATCTACCGGCCGCGGGGGAGATGGTGCTTTTCGACCGTAGCTGGTACAACGCCGCCGGTGTAGACAAGGTCATGAATTTCGTCAGTCAGGAGCATTATGAGGAGTTTCTTCGCTCCTGTCCCCTCTTCGAGGAGATGCTGCAGAGATCGGGCGTCATACTCATCAAATACTGGTTTTCGGTGAGTGATGAAGAGCAGGAGAGACGCTTCATGGACCGCAATGGCGATCCCCGCAAACGATGGAAATTGAGCCCGATGGACATGAAATCACGGGAGCTGTGGGTGGAGTACTCCAAAGCCAAGGACAATCTCTTTGCCCATACAGATTTCAACAAATCACCCTGGTACGTCGTAGAGGCTGATGACAAGCGGAGAGCCCGCCTCAATTGCATTGCCCATCTTTTGAGCATGATCGGCTACAAGGATCTCACACCGAAGCCCGTTAAGCTGCCGCCTAGGCAGAAGGACGGTAAATATGTGCGGCCGCCTTTGGAGCTGCAAAACTTCATTCCGGAGAGGTACTGATGCAGGTTTTCGAAGCGATAAAGCGTCGCCACAGCTACAGAGGCGATTTCGTCGACAAGCCGGTTCCCAGGGAGGATCTAAAGAGGATCGTTCAGGCCGGCATCCAGGCGCCTTCGGGCTACAATGGGCAATCCACTAGCTTTGTGATCGTTGATGACAAAGGCTTGCTGGAACAGATAGCCGAAATTGTTCCCAACGACGTTCTGAAGGGAGCGCCTGCCGTTATCGTTTGTCTGATGGATCTCCACGCCACATCCGATAAGGATTATTACTTCGGCGTGGAGGACTATGCGGCGGCAGTGGAGAATATTCTGCTGGCTCTGACGGATTTGGGCTACGCATCGGTCTGGATTGACGGTGCCCTACGCCGCGAAGATCGATCGGCGCGAATCCGAAGGTTGCTTGGGGCTCCACAAGAGCAACAGGTGCGGGTCATCCTGCCCGTTGGTATTTCGATGGAGAAGGGGAAGCAGAAAGAGAAAAAGGATTTCGATCAGAGAGCCTGGTTCAACCGGTTCGGAAGGCCTTCTGCTCACGGGGCTTGATAAAGCGCGAGAGCACAAATGAAACGGTTACCATAACAATCCCCATAATGAAAGTGGCATGGTATCCCACTCTCTTCCACAGGATGCCGCCCACAAGGGGGACGAGAACTGCCGCCGCGTGATCGATGGATGTTCTCATGGAGACGTTGCTGGTGATCTCCTCTGAGGGGGCGATCTTCTGGAAGTAGGAATCCAGTGCCACACCCAGTCCCATGATAATCCTGGATATGATGAAGGTCGCGATGACGATCCAGATGTTCGATGCGAATCCCAGCACCAGGTAGACCATAATCATGGACACGTAATAGAAGCTCAGAACGTTTCGTACCTGGAACCGGTCCGCGATCTTGCCGGCCTGCTGGTGGGTGAAGCTCGTGATGATGCTTATAACCAGAAAAATCAGAGACATGTATTTGGCGTTTATTTCGAAGACCGAGACAAGCAGAAAGATGGAAAAGGTCGATGAGATGTGCTTCTTGCTGCCTTCGAGGAAGCTCATGACATAGTAGAGCCAGTACTCCTTTCTGAAAACGATTCGGCGAAAGGTCGGGATGTGCCCCGCCCTGCTCCTCTGTGTCAGCATGTAGAGCCCAAAGACGATGCTGACAGCGCCCGCAATATAGTAGAGATCGCGGAATCCCACGCTCTCAATAAAGAAGAAAACGATTGCCATTGCAAGAATCGCCGAGAGGCTCCCAATGCTCTGAAACTTACCCATGTTGTGGGCCACGTTGTTGTGGTCGGAGACCATCATGACCATCGAGTTGTTGACCGTGTAAAAGAAATGGAACCCGATGCTCATAAGGATGCTCGCCAAAACGAGGGCGACGAACGACTGCGAGATTCCAGTAGCCAGCAATCCGAGACCCAGTATGATCGTGCTCAGAGCGACTATATTGGCCTCAGAGAGGAAGACGCTGAGAATGCCGGCAATGAAATCCCAAAAAGCCAGGGATCTCCCTCAAGGACTGAATCAGGCCGATCTGCTGACCATCTACGGAGAACTGTTCGACGGCGAAGTTGTTGAAGGTTGTATGCCAGAGGTTGAAGGTGAAGTAGTGGGCGAAGTAGGTTACCATCAAAGCCCACAGTAGTCCTTTGCTCTTTTCGTGCACTGAATCCTCCGTCCTGCGCCATACCAACAGATAGGCTGCTGCTCGAGAGCCGAAGATCATTAGAACCTATACGATTAAGGACCCTTCTGCAAGGAAGTTCCGCAAGAAAGGCTTGACTGTAATTATAAATTTTAGTTGCAGGTTAGATGACAGCCTGGATTTCAGGAATCGGGGAGCTCGTCGCGATAGGCATCACGAATATCGAAGAACTCTCGAAAATTGTCCAAGAAAACATCGGTCAGTTGTGGATCGAAGTGTTTACCTCTCTCTTCGGCGAAGAGCTTGATGATCCGGTCTTCCTTCCAGGCCTTCTTGTAAACCCGATCACTGGCCAGCGCGTCAAAGACATCTGCAAGGGCCGTGATCCGTCCAAAGATATGGATGCCCTTTCCCTCGAGTCTTTGGGGATAACCTTCGCCGTTCCATTTTTCGTGGTGTTCGTAGGCTATTGTAGCAGCTGATTTCAGTATGCGCCTCTCCGAGTGCGCCAGCATCTGGAATCCTATTTCGGTGTGTGATTGCATGATTTCCCGCTCTTTGGGTGTGAGCTTTCCGGGCTTCAAGAGGATTCCATCCGGAGTGGCGATTTTGCCAATGTCGTGAAGGGGCGACGCTGTGCGCAGTAGCTCGATTTCGATTTCGTCGAGCCCGTATCTTGCGGCGAGAATCTTGGAGAACTCGGCTACCCGTTTGACGTGGTTGCCCGTCTCTTTGGAACGCATCTCTCCAGTTTCGGCCAGGGTGAAGATGATTTCTTTCTGAGTCGCCTCGATCTCTTGCTGGAGCAAAGCCGATTCCAGTTGTTTTCCCGTGTAGGTAGCGGCTAGAAGGAGGTGCTCCATATCGGTATCCGAGAAACGTGCGGCCTGAGTCATCTTGTTGACGGCTTGGAAGACCCCTATCGTTTTTCCCTCGCTGTCCTGTATCGGAAGAGCGATAACGTTCCGGGTCTTGTATCCAGTTTTGATGTCGACTTCTCTGTCGAAACACTCATAGTTGTAGGGATCGTTGGTGATGATCGCCTCTCCAGTCGTAGCCACACGGCCCGCGATCCCTGCCTTTTTGGGAATGACGATGCGATCGATGCCGTGGGCGACCTTGGACCAGAGGCTTTCTGAGCCTTCGTCTACAAGCCATACCGTGCAGCGATCCGCGGCAATGAGATCCCGTCCTAGATCGGCGAGCAGCACGATCAGCCTGTCGAGGTTTCGCTCTTTGGCTATCTGAGGAATGTAGCGAAAAATCGTGTGAAGAAGCTCGTGGTCGCTTGGTTCCGGCTTGACTGCGGCAATCGTCTGTGAGGATCCTTTGGGAACAGCCATAACTTATCACCAAGGTAAATAATACGATAAAAATAGTAAACTATCCAGTCAAAAATATAAACAAAATACGACCTTAATATATTGGAAATCAGTAAAAGGGCCTTCTGGGATCTTCTCTTGTTGACTATCGTATCGGAACCCTTTATAACGATGCATATTATCGGGGTGACAGTTATGGCAGCGGAACTTCCAAAGGTTTACGAACCAGGCAAATTCAGAGAACAGATCACAAAACGCTGGCTCGAGAGCGGCGCCTTCTCGGCTTTTCCGGATGAAAGGCCAAAGGAACAGAGATACGTCATCATGATGCCGCTACCGAATGTCACGGGTGCGCTTCACATGGGTCACGCCATGGACAATGTGATGCAGGATCTTCTGATCCGCTGGCACCGGATGATGGGCGACAACACGCTTTGGCAGCCCGGCACCGATCATGCAGGCATTGCGACTCAGGCTGTCGTGGAAAAGCGGCTGTTCGAGCTGGAGGGCAAAACACGCCATGATATTGGCCGCGGAGCGCTTGTAGAAAGAATCCTGGCTTGGAAGGACGAGTATCGGCAGCGCATCGTCATCCAGCAACAGCAGATGGGATGTTCCTGTGACTGGGACCGCCAGAGGTTTACCATGGATGCTGTGTGCAGCACGGCAGTGAGGGAGGCCTTCTTTCGGCTATTTTCCGACAGGCTGATCTACCACGGCAGCCGGCTCGTCAACTGGGACTGCCAGCTGCAGACCGCTGTTTCTGACGACGAGGTGGATCATGTCACTGTCGAAGGGCATCTCTGGTACCTCAGGTACCCGGTTATCGATCCTCAGGCCGGGGAACCAGAATATGTTACCGTGGCTACGACCCGGCCAGAGACAATGCTGGGCGACACGGCTGTCGCCTGCCACCCCCATCCGGCAGAGGCTCTGGATGCCCGAATCGCAGAGCAGGAGCGAAGGCTAGCCGAAGCGCCCGCACGGGAGAGGGACGAAGCCGAGGCGGAGCTGAACCGTCTTAGAGCGCGGAGGGAAACCCACCTGCCGGAGCTCGAAAAGCTTGTGTCGATGGCTCGAGAGGGCCGCCACGTGATGCTTCCCCTGCTCGATCGGGAGATACCTCTCATTCTCGATGAGTGGGCTAAGCCGGAGATGGGCAGCGGTTGTGTCAAGATTACCCCGGCACATGATGCCAACGACTACGAGGTATGGCACCGTCATGCCGAGGAAATCGATATCATCAACATCCTCAAGCCCGATGGATCGCTTAATTCGAATGCCGGACCATATGAGAAGCTCGACCGTTTCGATGCTCGTAAGAGGGTGGTCGAGCATCTGGAAGCAAGAAACCTTGTCGAGACGATCGAAGAACACGAGGTTGAGATTGGTCACTCAGATAGGTCGAAGACACCCATTGAGCCGTATCTATCGAAGCAGTGGTTCGTACGAATGGGAGATGTCGAGGGCGGCATCATATGCGGAGAGGGAACCAAGAGCCGATTTAGAACCTCCGGCCTCGCCCAGGCAGCTATCGATGCTGTGGCCGAATCGTGGAAGACGCCGACAGGAAATAAGCTAACCTTCCATCCATTCCGCTTCACCGCGGGATACGTGAGCTGGCTGGCGGAAAAACGTGATTGGTGCATCAGTCGCCAGCTGTGGTGGGGACACCGTATTCCGGTTTGGACTTTGGCCTGCGAAGATCGAACGAGCCTCGAGCTTGCCCTGGAGAAGCTTCCAGAGACGATATTCGATGATTTGTGCATATGGGTGGCGGATCAGGAAGGGACTCAGCGAGAGCCTGTCTTGCCAACTGAGGACGGTGCATTTGAGATCCAGGTGTGTCTCCGAAGCCCTGAGGCCGACGCCAGGTATGGGAAACAACTCGAGGCAATCGGCTTTGAGCGGGATCCCGATGTCCTCGACACGTGGTTCAGCTCAGCTCTTTGGCCCTTCAGCACCCTGGGTTGGCCTGATCCGGAGAGGGCCCCAGTCGAGGAGGGGCAGAGGCCCCTGGGATCATCAAAGGATCGGGACGATTCTTTTACCTACTACTATCCCGGCGCCTGCCTCGTAACCAGCCGCGACATAATCACCCTCTGGGTGGCTCGTATGGTCATCATGGGTCTCTACATACACGGTGATGTGCCTTTCACCGACAGCTTTATTCACGCAAAGATACTCGACGGCAAGGGTATCACGATGTCCAAGAGCAAGGGGAACGGAATAGATCCGGTCGATATCATCGAGCGATACGGTGCCGATGCCATGCGCTATCTCATCTGCGATATGGAGACCGGTATGCAGGATGTTCGCC